>NZ_JBEXDZ010000001.1:0-252560 GCF_040606085.1 Streptomyces sp. NPDC005485
GAGGAGGCCGCGCACACCGCGAAGACGAAGATCGACGAGGCGTCGGACGCGGGTATCCACAACCGCAAGTGGTGGGAGGAGGTCGGGGACTGGTTTTCCGACAACTGGGACACCATCGTCGCGGTCTGCAAGGTCGTCGTCGCGGTCGTCGGCATCATCGCGATGATCATCGGAGGGCCGATCCTCGGCGCCATCGTGCTGATCGCCGCGCTGGTCGTCCTCGCCGACACCCTCAACAAATACGCCAAGGGCCAGGCCTCCCTATGGGATGTGGCCTTCGCGGCACTGGACTGCATCCCCGGCGGCAAGGGCCTCACCAGCCTGGGCAAACTCGCCAAGGGCATGAAGGCCCTCGGCAAGGGCGGACTCAAGGGCATGGCGATGGGGCTCAAGGGACTGGGCCCGCGCATGAAGAACCTCGGGCGGCCGATGAAGAACCTCTTCACCTGCGGTGATCCCATCGACATGGCGACGGGCCAGATGGTGATGTCGATACCGGATGTCTCCCTGCCCGGCGTTCTGCCCCTGGTCGTGCAACGTACTCACCGGACGGGCGTACGAGCAGGACGTTGGTTCGGGGCGGACTGGACGTCCACCCTTGATCAGCGGCTTCTGGTCGATGGCGACGGCATCCGGTTCATCGCTGACGACGGCGCCGTTCTGTACTACGCCGTGCCCGAAAGCGGCGAGCCGATGAGGCCGATCCTCGGTCCCAACTGGCCGCTCAGCTGGGATGGCACCCCGGACGGCGAGATCAGGGTGTGGCAGCCGGAGAGCGGCACGACGCTGCGATTCACGTCCGTGCCAGGTGGACGGGCCGCGGAGCTGCCACTGGTCGGCATCGAGGACCGGAACGGCAACACCGTCCAGATCGGCTATGCGGCCGATGGCTCCCCGGCGGAGCTGGTCCACCACGGCGGATACCGGCTCGGTATCACCACCACGTCGGGCCGCGTCACCAGGCTCTCTCTCCTCAGCGCTCCCGAGCAGCCCTGCCTGGCGACGTACGAGTACGACGAATACGGACGCCTTGTCGGTGTCACCGACTCGTCCTTGGTGCCCCAGCGCTACAGCTACGACGACCGTCAGCGGCTCACCGGTTGGCAGAGCAGGGAAGGCGACTGGTACCGCTACGCCTACGACGACGCGGGCCGCTGTGTCCGTACGGGCGGCGTGGACGGTGTCCTCGCGTACTCCTACGCCTACGACGACGAGTCACGCACCACGGTCGCGATCGACTCGCTCGGCCACTCCATGGCGTACCGCTTCGACGATTCGTTGCGGCCCCTCGCCGAGACCGACCCTCTGGGGCACACCACCACACGGGAGTGGGACGACCTCGGCCGTCTGACGTCCCTCACCGATCCGCTCGGCCGTACGACGTGCTTCAGCCATGACGCGGTGGGCAACGTCACGAAGGTCGTTCGTCCTGACGGTGGCGCCGTCGTCACCGAGTACGACGAACTGAACCTGGTCACCAAGGTGACGCAGCCGGACGGCAGTTCTTGGGAGTCGATCTACGACGATCGCGGCAACCGTGTGGCCGTCGTCGACCCTCACGGCGCCACGACGTCGTTCACGTTCGACGACCGTGGCGGCCTGACCGGCATCACGGACGCCCTGGGCATCCGGCAGCAGACCGTCGTCAACGACGCGGCAGGGCTGGTCGTCGGCACAGCGGACGCGCTCGGCGCCGGCACCTCGTTCGTGCGGGACGCCTTCGGCCGGATCACCGAGCTCACCGATCCCGCCGGTGCTGTCACACGGGTCGGCTGGACGGTGGAGGGCCAGATCTCGTGGCGAGAGCTGCCGAACGGGACCGTGGAACGTTGGTCGTACGACGTCGAGGGCAATCCCCTCGAATACCAGTCGTCGACGGGCCGCCGCACCATCTACGAGAACACCCACTTCGATCTCTGCTCTGTGCGTGAGAACGAGGACGGGACACTGGAGCGCTTCGCCTACGACACCGAGCTGCGGCTTCGAAGTGTCACCAACGGGGCAGGGCAGAGCTGGAATTACGAGTACGACCCCGTGGGTCGCCTGGTCAGCGAGACGGACTTCAACGGCCGCACACTGACCTACCGTTACGACGCCGTCGGCCTGCTGATCGAAAGGACCAACGGAGCCGGCCAGGTCACGGCGTTCCGTCACGACGTGCTCGGCAACGTCGTCGCCATGGACGCCGACGGCGTGGGCGCAACGTACACGTATGACCCGCTGGGCAGGATCGTCCACGCGCGCAACGCGGACGTCGAGCTCGACATCGAGCACGACGCGATGGGACGCGTCCTGAGTGAGTGCTGGAATGGGCACGAGGTCCGCAGCGAGTACGACGTCAGCGGACGCCGCACTTCGCGGACGACACCGAGCGGTGCGATCACGCGCTGGACGTACGAGCCCGGCCGACGTTCGCTGGTACAGCGGATGGGGCGGCACGACGTCACTTTCCGGTACGACGTGGCAGGTCGCGAGATCGAGCGCGTACTCAGCGACACCGCGCGTCTGACCCACGAGTGGGACGCGGACCGGCTGCGGACCACGCAGTCGCTGCGGACGGCCGGCGCCGGCGACGTGATGCGTCGGACGTACCAGCACCGTGACGACGGCGGTCTCGTCCGGGTGGTCGACGCACGACACGGCGAGCGGTCGTTCGAGCTGGACCAGGCAGGGCGGGTTACCGCCGCGCTCGGCGGCGGAGGAGGAGGGGACGAGCGCTACCGGTACGACGCCCTCGGCAATCTCACCGGCTTCGCTACGTCCGCGCCCCTGCGCGATGAGGAGGCGGGGCCGGGCGACCGGGCGTACTCCGGAACTCTCATCGAGCGGGCGGGACGCACCTTCTATCGACATGACGGCCAGGGGCGGGTGGTCCGTCGTGTCACGAAGCTGCTGTCCGGCGGCAGGCGCGAATGGCGCTACACCTGGAACGCAGAGGACCAGCTCACGGACGTCCTCACCCCGGACGGCCGTCATTGGCACTACGTGTACGACCCGCTGGGCCGGCGCGTGGCCAAACAACTGCTCGGCGACGACGGTACGACGGTCACCGAGCAGGTCTCCTTCTTCTGGGACGGGGACCAGCTCGCGGAACAGACGGACGGCTCCGTCAGCACGTCGTGGGACTGGGGCAGCGAGACAACTCCGGTCGGGCAGCGCGTACGTGGCGCCGGGCCCGTCGGACCGGACTCGCCCCAGGAGGAGATCGATGAGCGTTTCTATGCGATCGTCACCGACCTCCTCGGGACACCGACGGAGTTGGTGGACGAGGACGGTGACGTTGTCTGGACCCAGTCGTCGACCCTTTGGGGCGTTCCTGTCGGGCGGGCAGGCAGTGATCATGTCAACTGCCCATTGCGTTTCCCCGGCCAGTATTTCGACGCTGAAACCGGGCTTCATTACAATCACCATCGCTACTACGAGCCGAGCACAGCTCGTTACCTGAGCCCCGATCCCCTGGGTCGCACACCCGCGCCGAACAACTATGCCTACGTAAAGAATCCCCTGCAGTGGATGGACCCGCTGGGTCTGAAGGCGCCATGCATGGTGGATCTGTATCACGGGACCATCAGGAAATATGCGGACAGTATCGCCAACGACGGAATCGACCTGATGGGAAGTGGCCGGGCCATGGACTTCGGCAGGGGCGGTTTCTACGTCACCAAGGACCCTCAGCAGGCATTGGTCTGGGCGAAGCAGCTGGCTGACAAGCGAGGGGGCCTCCCCGCGGTCGTGCACTTCAAGGTCCCGAAGAGCGAGCTCGACAACCTGGGCGGCAAGATCTTCGATGGTCCGAGCGACGAGCTCGCGTCCTTCATCAAGCACCACCGTACTGGTGGTGCCATGCACAGCTACGAGATGGTCGAGGGCCCGATGCTCAGGAATGTCAGAAGGTTCGTGAGCGGCAAGGCCGCTCCGGAATTCTTCGGACATCAAATAGCGATCTACTCGGATCGTGCTGCAGACCTTTTCAATAATTCACTTCATCGCGTGGTGGGGCCGACATCGTGAGAACCGAAGAATTCCTGATCAGCCTCGACGAGGAAATGCTTGAGTATTTTCGCGAAATGGTGGACGTTCTGACGGAACGCTGTGGAGTCTCCCGGGCGGAAGCCGTCGCCAGGATCAACGAGAGGTACGCGCGGAACGAGATGAGCACTCTCGAACAGAACCTCATGACGCACGAGTTCCCGGAGTTCTGGGCCTACGGCGCGTACTACCTTCCTGACGACCAGGACCGGCTCCCGACCGGGGACGCCGAGGCGGACGCGGGAATCGACTTCGCGCAGTTGCCGATCCGTCCGGCACCGCCCAAGGACTCGGCCTGTTGGACTCTCGGGTGAGACCGGGGCCCTGACGCACGTGGCGGCGGCGATGGCTGTCGGCCACCGATCCCGGAGTCTGCCTCCTCGTCAACTGAAGTTTCCCCGCCCGTGGTTGATCCCATGGGCGGGGTATTTCGTTTGCTCGGTAGCAGGTTCGAATCGTTATGCGTTGTGACGCAAGTCACTACGGGCGTGAAGGTCGCGGAGAGTAGCCCCCAAACAGGGCACATGTTGAAATTTTGAGCGAAATCCGATGGCAGCTACAACGAGTTCGCTACTTTTGGGCGTCACGCCTACCCGTTGCGCCGGATCTTATGCGTTGCCTGTGCAGAGTCGGAGTAGCTACAGTCCCGACGTCTTCATTCGAACGGGGTTTTGAACGGGGAGGCCAGTCCTCGTCCCGCAGTGGAGACACCCATGAACTCGACCACTTCATAGGGGGACTTGTGTCTTCAATCGGTAAGAACCTGACTCGCTTCGCCGTAGCCGCCTCCGCCGTCGCCGCGTTGGGTGTCGTCGTGCCGAGCACTCCGGCGGCCGCTGCTTCCGCGACGGTCTGCGGCACCGGGTACGTGTTCAACGACGCCAAGGCGCTGCCCAGCGCCACCAACCGCCAAGCGACGCTCTTCTTCTACATGAAGGGCAACAGCGCCTGCGCGATCCTCGACAACAACACGACCGGCGCCAAGTACATGGACCTTCAGATGTATCCGGGGGACACCAAGTCGGCCGGCGAACGCGACCACGGCAACTTCTCGGAGTACGCGGGTCCGGTGCACAGCAGCACCCTCGCCAGGGGAGGCCGCTGCGTCACCATCACCGCGCTCATGAAGAACACGGCGAGCAGCACCTCCAACCTCGTCAACTTCAAGGGCGGCTACGTCTTCTCCGTCGACAACGACGATTCCGAGTGTGCCTGACCAGCACACCGACAGCGCCGGGTCACCTGACCCGGCGCTCGGCATTGCGGATCCGAAACCTCAAACAAATCGGGGAACCCCTGCCTTGAGATCCAGGCGACAACTTCACAGACCTCTGGTCGTCATAGCGGCGTGCACCGCGTTGAGCGGTGGCCTGCTCAGCGCCGTTCCGGCGTTCGGCGCGCCGGACGCCGGGCCCGACTCGACAACCGGGTCCGGCCGGACCACGCAATCAGACTCGGCCGCCGCGGCCCAGGGCCCCTCCGGCTCCGGCCGGATCAAGGACCCGGGCAAGAAGCTCGGCACCGGGTGGAAGTCCTCACCCGACCGTGCCGTCACGGCCGCCGCCGACGCGGACGGCCTGCACCTTCTCGTGGCCGACTCCAAGGACGCGTACGGGTGGAAGACCGCCGCGATCCTTGCCGAGCCCGGTATGCCGGCCGATTCCTGGATCGGCAACCAGTGCCTGATGGACCGTGACCACGCGGCCGTCGTCTACGCGCCGCGTACCTTCACCAACAAGCCCGACCTGTTCCAGGGCGGCGCGTTCACGGCGATCGTCAACACCAGCACGGGTTCGGTCACCAAGCTCGGGTTCACCGCCTCGCTGGCGTACTTCGACCCGACCTGCAACACCTCCGCCCACACGGCCGCCTTCACCTCGTACCGGGACATGAACGACCCGGCCGCGGTGAAGACCCGTGTGGTCACCGTGAACACGGCGGGCAAGCAGCTGACCCAGGCGTCGGTGCACGGCGAGGTCACCTCGGCCGCGCCCGTCACCGGCGGCGCCATCGGCGCGGTCGGCCGCGATCTGGTGCGCCTCGGCGACACCGGCAAGAGCAAGGCCGGGAAGACCAGCAAGGTGACGTCCGTCGACGCGGTCGCCTTCGACATCCGGCCGCTCGACGCCCAGGGCAAGCAGCTCGCCTTCGTCGAGCGCGGCAACAAGAAGCACACGGCGAAGATCTGGCGCGGTCACGGCAGCCCGGCCACGGTCGCCACCGGCGCTCCCGGCGCGCTCGACCTCGCCGCCGGCGCTCCCGGCAAGGCGTTTCTGACCGGCAAGCCGACCGGTGCCGTGCACACGAAGGGCACGGGCATCACCCGGCTCGACGCGCCCGCCGACTCCGATGTCTCCACGCAGGGCCGACTCGCCGTCGACCCCGTCCTCATGCCCGGCATGAGGGCGGGCCTGGCGCACATCGCGAACGCCGGCCGCGGCTTCACCAAGGCCCAGGAGGCCAAGCCCGACAAGGCGGCGGCCGAGTCCTCCGTCCCGCCGAAGACGTTGGCGAAGACGGAGTCGGCCACCATCACCTCCACCGCCACCACCACGGGCACCGAGGTGACCCAGCAGGTGACGCCGCAGGTGGCGGCCGGTACCCAGGAGCCCTCGCCCGCCCTGAAGAGCGGCACCAAGCCGGTCACGGAGACCGCGCCCGCCGGCATGGGCACCCAGATGGAACGCACCGTCGCCACCACCGCGACGGACACGGACGCGGCGCACGAGCCGACCGACCCGGACCGCTGGTGCTCGGTCTCCCGCAACGACGTCAGCGTGCAGGCGCTCCAGCCGACCTCGAACCAGGTCGAGTGGGCCGCCGACATGGCCGTACGCGGCAACCTCACCTCCGGGTACATCCGGCAGGGCGGCTACCGCGACCAGGCCGGTCTCGGCACCATCGACCCGCAGGGCCTCTTCCCCCGGCCGACGCTGGACGGCAAGGCCGGCGCCCAGATCCCGGTCAACGTGCTGCTCGGCATCCTGTCCCAGGAATCGAACCTGTGGCAGGCCGAGTCCGGCGCGGTTCCGGGCCAGATGGGCAGCCCGCTCGCCGCGGTCGACGGCTACTACGGCCACAAGACCGGCGGCACGGTCGCCGACTTCTGGAACATCCACTGGGACAAGTCCGACTGTGGCTACGGCGTGGGCCAGGTCACCGACGGCATGCGCATGGCGGGCCACGAGAAGAAGGACGAGACGGCTCTCTCCCCCGGGAAGCAGAAGATCGTCGCTGTCGACTACGCGAGCAACATCGCCGCGTCGATGAAGATCCTCGCCGACAAGTGGAACGAGGTGCACAAGGCCGGCCAGACGGTCACCGTCAACAACGACGACCCGTCGAAGGTGGAGAACTGGTTCACCGCCGTCTGGAACTACAACCTCGGCTTCAACCCTCCCGGTGCTTCCGGCACCGCGTGGGGCCTGGGCTGGTACAACAACCCGGCCAACCCCGTGTACAAGAACGACAACCCGTTCATGGACACCACCGTCGACTCCAACGCCAACCACGACGCGGCACACCCGCAGGACTGGCCGTACGAGGAGAAGGTGATGGGCTGGTCCGCATGGTCCACCGACACCGGTTTCTCCTACGCCACCTCCGGACGCCAGGACTGGCAGGGCGAGTCCGGGTTCTCCTCGGTGGGCTTCCGTCCCGCCTGGTGGATCGACAACCTCCAGCGTTCCTTGGTCTCACCGCCCAAGAGCACCTTCTGCAACAGCAAGAACAACTGTGACCCGGGCAGCCCGCCGGACTGCCCGGACGCCGAGTGCTACAAGAAGTACTGGTGGAACCAGTCGAACGCGACGTGGAAGGTCGGCTGTGCCAGCACCTGCGGCAACGAGAACATCAAGTACCAGTCGCTCATCGCCGAGCCGGGACGCGGCTACCGGCTGAAGAACGGCACCCCGGTGTGCAGCGGGGCCCCCTCGGGCGCCAAGGTCGTCGCCTCCGTACCGAACGGCACTCCGACCTGGAGCGACTGCGGCAACGTCAAATCCGACGGCACCTTCCGCTTCACGTTCTACGCGGACACCGCGGGACAGTACGAGGCCAAGGCCGACCTGCACCAGATCGGCGGCGGCTACGGCGGTCACTTCTGGTACACGCACACCCGCGACGCCGACCACCTGGGCGGCACCACCTCCGGCCCGCTGACGGTCCGCGGCACGTGGATCCCGAACGGCAGCTTCGATCTCGCCCAGGTGTGGGTGCACGTGCCCGACACCGGAGCGCAGGAGAAGCGCGCGCACTACGAGATCAGCGGTGCCGTCGGCGGTCCCTACGACCGCTACATCAACCAGGACGGCAACAACAACAAGTGGGTCTCGCTGGGCGCCTTCAAGTTCGACGGCACCCCGAGCGTGTCCCTGTCCAACTACACGCCCACCGGGTCCGCGGACAGTGACGTCGCCTACGGTGCCGTCGCCTTCCAGCCGGTGCAGGGCACGTTCGTCCACCGCACCCTGACGGCGGCCTCGGTCTTCGACCCCAACCAGGAGCTCAACTCCAACTGGCCGGTCACCGAGCTCAACACGCCCATCCGGTCGATGAAGGCGCTCTACGACTGGGGGACCGAGGTCTCCGCCGGGACGAACGGCGGCCCGCTGTGGGACGGCACTCCCAGCAACGAGGTGTCGGACAACGGTCTGACGTCGTGGACGCGATGCACGACCGAAGTGAACATGGACGAGTGCACGGGTCCCAAGACCTATGACGCGGGCGACGCCTGGGCCAAGAACGTCAAGGCCGGCGGTTACACACCGAACGCCGACGGATCGGTGCCGTCGATGTCCATCCCGATGTGGATGGGCATGTCGAACACCCGCCCGAGCCTGTCGGCGTCTCCCAGCCAGGCGTTCCAGGACCCGAACAGCTACAAGATCAAGAGCGATGTCGACGTGACGTTCGTGAAGGACGGCACGGGACACGTCATCCCGGGCAGCGAGAGCGCGAGCTACGACGTCCGGGTCGGCAACGCCCACCTGCCCACCTTCGTCACCCAGCTGATCAAGGCGATCTCGGCGGACTACCACATCGCCGTCCCCGACCTGACGTACACGACCCCCGACGCCCTGGAATACGGGCGCACCTACACCGCCGATCCGCTGGTGGACGGGGACACGCCGGGACAGGCCTACCTCCCGCACCTCAGGGGCGCGCGGGTGAACTCGGACAACACCTGCGTGGACATCCGCGCCGTGGGCGGAGGCGTCCACGGGTATCGCGCGATGATCGGCCACCACTCCATCAACGACAACGTCAAGGCCTGGCTCGACAAGGTCAACTCCAGCCCCGACACCAACTACTCGGTGCGCAGGGCGGCGGGGGACATCTACTCGATGTTCTTCAAGAACTCCGGTGACTGGAACAACAACATGTGGGGCAGCATGATCGGCAACGCCCCGCCGATCTGGCACGACATCGCCGCCGCGTTCTGCGCGGACGGCTCCGTGAAGCCCACGCACCTGGAGACGAACAAGGACGCGGACCCGAGCAACGGCATCGTGTGGCAGAGCTACATGCCCGACCTCTACGTCTACGTCGACGGAAAGATGACGGACGACCTCGGCCGTCCGTCCAGCGGCAAGGTGCACACGGGGGACTGGAGGAACTTCTCCAACCTGCCCCCCACCTCTCCCAACGGCAACGGGTTCGACGACTGCGACGCCTCCGGAAGGGGAAGCGGCGGTAACCCGTGGAACGTGGACGCACCGGTTCCGTTGATCGGCGACGGCCCTGGAAACCGGCCGACGAGCGTCATCCACTGTGACGATCCGGACAACCGCTTCACGGTCAACGTGACGCCGTGATCACGGATCACTGAATGACAGGGGGTCGGGCCACAGGCCCGGCCCCCTGCTTCATTTTGTGTCCGTGACAGCACTCGGAGTGACGGCCGAGGCGTCCTGGCCCCTGGCCCGGCGCCGGAGGCGCGGGCCGTAGGCGCATCGGGTTTGACCTGCGTCACTCAAGGGGTACGATCCTCGGCTCGATTGGCCAGGCCCCTGCCCCGTATGGCAGACTGTCGGAGTTGCTCGGTCGAGCGCCGATGCTGCACGCCTCCCGTCGGGGGGACCGGAAGCGAGTCCCACAGTACTCGTCGCCCCAACTGCCGTAAGGCAGCGCTGGAGCGGACGTACGGGAATCTTCCGGGAAGTGTCAGCGGGGCGCGGGCCAGGCGCCCGGTGGGTGTCTCACCCCCGGTCCTGCGGTTGCTTTCGGGCGAGCCGCGTCCCTCGCAGGGAAATCCGTTTACGGATATCTGTGCGGCAGGAGCGCGACACACCCGACCGCGTGGGTCGGAGGAGGGGACGCGAACCCCCGGGTACCAGAGCGTTTCACTAGACAAAGGACTACTAGTAGCCATGGCGGGACAGAAGATCCGCATCCGGCTCAAGGCCTACGACCACGAGGTCATCGACTCCTCGGCGAAGAAGATCGTCGAGACGGTGACCCGCACTGGTGCGTCGGTCGCGGGCCCGGTGCCGCTGCCCACTGAGAAGAACGTGTACTGCGTCATCAAGTCGCCGCACAAGTACAAGGACTCGCGCGAGCACTTCGAGATGCGCACGCACAAGCGCCTGATCGACATCCTCGACCCGACGCCGAAGACCGTTGACTCCCTGATGCGACTCGACCTCCCGGCCGGTGTCGACATCGAGATCAAGCTCTAAGGGTCGGTGATCTGAGAATGGCTAAGCAGATCAAGGGCATCCTGGGCGAGAAGCTCGGCATGACGCAGGTGTGGGACGAGAACAACCGTGTTGTTCCGGTCACCGTCGTCAAGGCCGGCCCCAACGTCGTGACCCAGGTCCGTACGAACGATGTCGACGGCTACGAGTCGGTCCAGATCGCCTTCGGCGAGATCGACCCTCGCAAGGTGAACAAGCCCCTCAAGGGTCACTTCGCCAAGGCCGACGTCACTCCCCGCCGCCACCTCGTCGAGATCCGTACCGCTGACGCCAGCGAGTACACCCTCGGCCAGGAGATCACCGCCGAGACCTTCGAGGCCGGCGTCAAGGTGGACGTGACCGGCAAGAGCAAGGGCAAGGGCTTTGCCGGTGTCATGAAGCGTCACAACTTCAAGGGCCTCGGCGCCGGCCACGGTGTCCAGCGCAAGCACCGCTCTCCCGGCTCCATCGGTGGCTGTGCCACCCCGGGCCGTGTGTTCAAGGGCGTCCGCATGGCGGGCCGCATGGGCAACGAGCGGGTCACCACCCAGAACCTGACCGTTCACGCCGTTGACGCGGAGAAGGGGCTGCTCCTCATCAAGGGAGCCATCCCGGGTCCGAACGGCGGCCTCGTCCTGGTCCGTACCGCGGCCAAGGGGGCCTGAGGACATGAGCACCATTGACATTCTGTCGCCCTCCGGCGACACCGCCGGGACCGTTGAGCTCCCGGCCGAGATCTTCGACGTAGAGAAGATCAGCGTTCCGCTGCTTCACCAGGTCGTCGTCGCACAGCTGGCCGCTGCCCGTCAGGGCACGCACAAGGTCAAGCGTCGTGGCGAGGTCCGCGGTGGTGGCCGCAAGCCTTACCGCCAGAAGGGCACCGGCCGCGCCCGTCAGGGCTCGACCCGTGCGCCGCAGTTCGCCGGCGGTGGCGTCGTTCACGGACCCACGCCGCGTGACTACTCGCAGCGGACCCCGAAGAAGATGAAGGCCGCGGCCCTGCGCCACGCCCTCACCGACCGGGCCCGCAACGCTCGCATCCACGTCATCACCGGCGTGATCGAGGGCGAGACCCCCTCCACCAAGGCCGCGAAGAGCTTCCTCGGCAAGGTCAGCGAGCGCAAGAACGTGCTCCTGGTCATCGAGCGCTCCGACGAGGCCGCGCTGCTTTCCGCGCGCAACCTGCCCCAGGTCCACATCCTGGAGCCGGGCCAGCTGAACACGTACGACGTTCTCGTCTCGGACGACGTGGTCTTCACCCAGGCCGCTTTCGAGTCCTTCGTGTCTGGCCCCCAGGCCGCTGACACCGAAGGGAGCGAAGCCTGATGGCTACGCGTCACCCGAGCATCGCCTCGAAGGCTGCCAAGGCAGCCAAGGCCGCGCGCGTCGCCAAGGCGAAGCGCCACGCCACCGAGGGCAAGAACACCGTCGAGACCCCGATGAGCAAGTCCTTCACGGACCCCCGTGACGTGCTGCTCAAGCCGGTTGTCTCGGAGAAGAGCTACGCGCTTCTCGACGAGGGCAAGTACACCTTCGTCGTTGCGCCCGGCTCCAACAAGACGCAGATCAAGGAGGCCGTCCAGGCGGTCTTCTCGGTCAAGGTCACCGGGGTCAACACGATCAACCGCCAGGGCAAGCGCAAGCGGACCAAGAGCGGCTTCGGAAAGCGTGCGGACACCAAGCGCGCGATCGTGACCCTCGCTGAGGGCGACCGTATCGACATCTTCGGCCAGGCCTCCTAACGGAGCGCCCTGGTCCGAATATCGGACGAGGACTGAGAAATGGGAATCCGCAAGTACAAGCCGACTACGCCGGGCCGTCGTGGCTCCAGCGTCGCCGACTTCGTCGAGGTCACGCGGTCCACGCCGGAGAAGTCGCTGGTCCGCCCGCTGCACAGCAAGGGCGGCCGTAACAACGCCGGTCGTGTGACCGTTCGCCACCAGGGTGGCGGACACAAGCGCGCCTACCGAGTGATCGACTTCCGTCGTCACGACAAGGACGGCGTGCCGGCGAAGGTCGCGCACATCGAGTACGACCCCAACCGCACCGCGCGCATCGCGCTGCTGCACTACGCGGACGGCGAGAAGCGCTACATCCTCGCCCCGCGCAACCTGCAGCAGGGTGACCGCGTCGAGAACGGTCCCGGGGCCGACATCAAGCCGGGCAACAACCTGGCGCTCCGCAACATCCCGGTCGGTACCACGATCCACGCGATCGAGATCCGTCCCGGTGGCGGCGCCAAGTTCGCCCGCTCCGCCGGCGCCTCGGTGCAGCTGCTCGCGAAGGAGGGCACCATGGCCCACCTCCGCATGCCCTCCGGTGAGATCCGCCTGGTCGACCAGCGCTGCCGCGCCACGGTCGGCGAGGTCGGCAACGCCGAGCAGAGCAACATCAACTGGGGCAAGGCCGGCCGCATGCGCTGGAAGGGCGTTCGCCCGTCCGTCCGCGGTGTGGCGATGAACCCGGTTGACCACCCGCACGGTGGTGGTGAGGGCAAGACCTCCGGTGGTCGCCACCCGGTCTCCCCGTGGGGTCAGAAGGAGGGTCGTACTCGCTCGCCGAAGAAGGCATCGAGCAAGTACATCGTCCGCCGCCGCAAGACGAACAAGAAGCGCTAGGAGCGGGTTTAGATGCCGCGCAGTCTCAAGAAGGGACCCTTCGTCGACGGACACCTCATCAAGAAGGTGGACGTACAGAACGAAGCCGGTACCAAGAACGTCATCAAGACCTGGTCCCGTCGCTCGATGATCATCCCGGCCATGCTCGGCCACACGATCGCGGTGCACAACGGCAAGACCCACATTCCGGTGTTTGTCACCGAGTCGATGGTCGGCCACAAGCTCGGCGAGTTCTCGCCGACGCGCACCTTCCGGGGTCACGTCAAGGACGACCGGAAGTCGAAGCGCCGCTAACGCGGGGTGGAATCGACCATGACAGACACTGGAAGGACAACCATGGAAGCCAGGGCCCAGGCGCGGTACATCCGCGTTACGCCCATGAAGGCCCGCCGCGTGGTGGACCTTATCCGTGGCATGGATGCCACGGAGGCTCAGGCGGTCCTGCGTTTCGCCCCGCAGGCCGCGAGCGTGCCGGTCGGCAAGGTGCTTGACAGCGCCATTGCCAACGCCGCGCACAACTACGACCACACCGACGCCTCTTCGCTGGTCATCAGCGAGGCGTACGTGGACGAGGGCCCGACCCTGAAGCGGTTCCGTCCGCGTGCTCAGGGCCGTGCCTACCGGATCCGTAAGCGGACCAGCCACATCACCGTGGTCGTCAGCAGCAAGGAAGGAACCCGGTAATGGGCCAGAAGGTTAACCCGCATGGGTTCCGGCTCGGCATCACCACGGACTTCAAGTCCCGGTGGTACGCCGACAAGCTGTACAAGGACTACGTCAAGGAAGACGTCGCCATCCGTCGGATGATGACGTCCGGCATGGAGCGCGCCGGCATCTCGAAGGTTGAGATCGAGCGCACCCGTGACCGCGTGCGGGTGGACATCCACACCGCGCGTCCGGGCATCGTCATCGGCCGCCGTGGCGCCGAGGCCGACCGCATCCGCGGTGACCTCGAGAAGCTCACGGGCAAGCAGGTCCAGCTGAACATCCTCGAGGTCAAGAGCCCCGAGACCGACGCTCAGCTGGTTGCCCAGGCCGTTGCCGAGCAGCTCTCCTCCCGCGTCTCCTTCCGTCGCGCCATGCGTAAGAGCATGCAGGGCACGATGAAGGCCGGCGCCAAGGGCATCAAGATCCAGTGCGGTGGCCGCCTCGGCGGCGCCGAGATGTCCCGCTCGGAGTTCTACCGCGAGGGCCGTGTGCCCCTGCACACGCTCCGCGCGAACGTGGACTACGGCTTCTTCGAGGCCAAGACGACCTTCGGCCGTATCGGTGTGAAGGTCTGGATCTACAAGGGCGACGTCAAGAACATCGCCGAGGTCCGCGCCGAGAACGCTGCGGCCCGTGCGGGTAACCGCCCGGCTCGTGGCGGTGGCCCGGGCGGCGACCGTCCGGCCCGCGGCGGTGGCCGTGGTGGCGAGCGTGGCGGCCGCGGCCGCAAGCCGCAGCAGCAGTCCGCGCCGGCTGCCGAGGCCCCCAAGGCCGACGCTCCCGCCGCCGCTGCCGCTCCGGCTGAGAGCACCGGAACGGAGGCCTGACCGAAATGCTGATCCCCCGTAGGGTCAAGCACCGCAAGCAGCACCACCCCAAGCGCCGTGGTCAGGCCAAGGGCGGTACGCAGGTTTCGTTCGGCGAGTACGGCATTCAGGCCCTCACGCCGGCGTACGTGACGAACCGCCAGATCGAGGCCGCACGTATCGCGATGACCCGCCACATCAAGCGTGGCGGCAAGGTCTGGATCAACATCTACCCGGACCGCCCGCTCACGAAGAAGCCTGCCGAGACCCGCATGGGTTCCGGTAAGGGTTCGCCCGAGTGGTGGATCGCGAACGTGCACCCGGGCCGGGTCATGTTCGAGCTGTCATACCCCAACGAGAAGATTGCGCGTGAGGCCCTCACTCGTGCGGCGCACAAGCTGCCGATGAAGTGCCGGATCGTCAAGCGCGAGGCAGGTGAAGCGTGATGTCGGCCGGTACCAAGGCGTCCGAGCTGCGCGAACTGGGTGACGAGGAGCTTCTTGCGAAGCTCCGCGAAGCCAAGGAAGAGCTGTTCAACCTCCGCTTCCAGGCGGCGACGGGTCAGCTCGAGAACCACGGTCGGCTCAAGGCCGTCCGCAAGGACATCGCGCGGATCTACACCCTGATGCGTGAGCGCGAGCTGGGCATCGAGACGGTGGAGAGCGCCTGATGAGCGAGAGCAACGTGACTGAAGAGACGAAGGCCGCTCGCGGCTTCCGCAAGACCCGCGAGGGTCTGGTCGTCAGCGACAAGATGGACAAGACCGTCGTCGTCGCCGTCGAGGACCGCGTCAAGCACGCGCTGTACGGCAAGGTCATCCGCCGTACGAACAAGCTCAAGGCGCACGACGAGCAGAACGCTGCCGGCGTCGGCGACCGCGTCCTCATCATGGAGACGCGTCCGCTGTCGGCGAGCAAGCGCTGGCGCATCGTCGAGATCCTCGAAAAGGCCAAGTAAATCTCCTGCGGGGCATTCCTCGCAGGACAGTTCCGCCAGGCTCCGAAGGGGCTCACCTCGTAACGAGGCAGCCCCTTCGGGGAACCGGCAGACGATCAGGAGATAGACGTGATCCAGCAGGAGTCGCGACTGCGCGTCGCCGACAACACTGGTGCGAAGGAAATCCTTTGCATCCGTGTGCTCGGTGGCTCCGGTCGCCGCTACGCGGGCATCGGTGACGTCATCGTCGCCACCGTCAAGGACGCGATCCCCGGCGGCAACGTGAAGAAGGGTGACGTCGTCAAGGCGGTCATCGTTCGCACCGTCAAGGAGCGCCGCCGTCCGGACGGCTCGTACATCCGCTTCGACGAGAACGCCGCCGTCATTCTGAAGAACGACGGCGACCCTCGCGGCACCCGCATCTTCGGCCCGGTCGGCCGAGAGCTGCGCGAGAAGAAGTTCATGAAGATCATCTCGCTCGCGCCGGAGGTGCTGTAAGCATGAAGATCAAGAAGGGCGACCTGGTTCAGGTCATCACCGGTAAGGACAAGGGCAAGCAGGGCAAGGTCATCGCGGCCTACCCCCGCGAGGACCGCGTTCTGGTCGAGGGTGTCAACCGGGTCAAGAAGCACACCAAGGCCGGTCCCACCGCTGGTGGTTCGCAGGCCGGTGGCATCGTCACGACCGAGGCCCCTGTTCACGTGAGCAACGTTCAGCTCGTCGTGGAGAAGGACGGCAACAAGGTCGTCACGCGTGTCGGTTACCGCTTCGACGACGAGGGCAACAAGGTTCGCGTTGCCAAGCGGACGGGTGAGGACATCTGATGGCTACCACCACCACTCCGCGTCTCAAGACGAAGTACCGCGAGGAGATCGCGGCGAAGCTGCAGGAAGAGTTCTCCTACGAGAACGTCATGCAGACGCCGGGCCTCGTGAAGATCGTGGTCAACATGGGTGTCGGCGACGCCGCCCGTGACTCGAAGCTCATGGACGGTGCCGTCCGTGACCTGACCACGATCACCGGTCAGAAGCCGGCCATCACCAAGGCCCGCAAGTCCATCGCGCAGTTCAAGCTGCGTGAGGGCCAGCCGATCGGTGCCCACGTCACGCTCCGTGGCGACCGCATGTGGGAGTTCCTGGACCGCACCCTGTCGCTCGCGCTGCCGCGCATCCGCGACTTCCGTGGTCTGTCCCCCAAGCAGTTCGACGGCCGTGGCAACTACACCTTCGGTCTCACGGAGCAGGTCATGTTCCACGAGATCGACCAGGACAAGATCGACCGCGTCCGGGGTATGGACATCACCGTGGTGACCACGGCGACCAACGACGCTGAGGGCCGCGCCCTTCTCCGTCACCTCGGCTTCCCCTTCAAGGAGGCGTAAGCGAGATGGCGAAGAAGGCTCTGATTGCCAAGGCTGCTCGTAAGCCCAAGTTCGGTGTGCGTGCGTACACCCGCTGCCAGCGCTGCGGCCGCCCGCACTCCGTGTACCGCAAGTTCGGCCTCTGCCGCGTGTGCCTTCGTGAGATGGCTCACCGTGGCGAGCTGCCGGGCGTGACCAAGAGCTCCTGGTAAATCCGGTAATTCCGGATTCCAGGGCTCTCGGTAAGCAATGGGCTCTGTCAGGTGCCCACCTCTCCATGGCTTAGGCTAGGAGGGTTGGGCGCCTGACGCCCGTACGACTTACTACGCCGTAGGTCCCCGCGCCGCACCCGTCCCGCCCCTGTGTGGGGAGAGGGATGGCGCATACAGGAAACCCCGGCGAGAGAGGCCGAAGGCCAATTCATGACCATGACTGATCCGATCGCGGACATGCTTACGCGTCTGCGTAACGCGAACTCGGCGTACCACGACACCGTGGGTATGCCGCACAGCAAGATCAAGTCGCACATCGCGGAGATCCTCCAGCAGGAGGGCTTCATCACGGGCTGGAAGGTCGAGGACGCCGAGGTCGGCAAGAACCTCGTCCTCGAGCTGAAGTTCGGCCCGAACCGTGAGCGCTCCATCGCGGGCATCAAGCGGATCTCCAAGCCCGGTCTCCGGGTTTACGCGAAGTCCACCTCCCTGCCCAAGGTGCTTGGCGGCCTCGGCGTGGCGATCATCTCCACGTCGCACGGTCTCCTCACCGACAAGCAGGCCGGCAAGAAGGGCGTAGGCGGAGAAGTTCTCGCCTACGTCTGGTAGCGGAAGGGAACGGAGGAAACAGCTATGTCGCGTATTGGCAAGCTCCCCATCACGGTTCCCGCCGGCGTGGACGTCACCATCGACGGCCGTACGGTTTTGGTCAAGGGCCCCAAGGGCTCGCTGACCCACACCGTCGCGGCGCCGATCGAGATCGCTAAGGGCGAGGACGGCATTCTCAATGTCACCCGCCCGAACGACGAGCGTCAGAACAAGGCCCTGCACGGCCTGTCCCGCACGCTGGTGGCGAACATGATCACCGGCGTGACCCAGGGTTACGTGAAGAAGCTCGAGATCAGCGGTGTTGGTTACCGCGTCCTGGCGAAGGGCTCCAACCTGGAGTTCTCGCTCGGCTACAGCCACTCGATCACTGTCGAGGCCCCCGAGGGCATCACCTTCAAGGTGGAGAACCCGACCCGTTTCTCGGTCGAGGGCATCGACAAGCAGAAGGTCGGTGAGGTTGCGGCCAACATCCGCAAGCTGCGCAAGCCCGACCCGTACAAGGCCAAGGGCGTCAAGTACGAAGGCGAAGTCATCCGCCGCAAGGTCGGAAAGGCGGGTAAGTAAGCCATGGCATACGGTGTCAAGATTGCTAAGGGCGACGCTTACAAGCGTGCTGCCATCAAGCGTCGTCACATCCGGATCCGTAAGCACGTCTCGGGTACGGCTGAGCGTCCGCGCCTGGTCGTGACGCGCTCCAACCGCCACATCGTGGCCCAGGTCATCGACGACATCAAGGGTCACACCCTGGCGTCGGCGTCGACCCTGGACACCACGATCCGCGGTGGCGAGGGCGACAAGTCCGCGCAGGCCAAGTCGGTCGGCGCCCTGGTCGCCGAGCGCGCCAAGGCCGCCGGTGTCGAGGCTGTCGTATTCGACCGTGGTGGCAACCAGTACGCCGGGCGCATTGCTGCCCTGGCGGACGCCGCCCGCGAAGCCGGACTCAAGTTCTGAGCCGCTTCCGTAGCTAGCGGAAACAGAGAGAGGTAATCCAATGGCTGGACCCCAGCGCCGTGGAAGCGGTGCCGGTGGCGGCGAGCGGCGGGACCGGAAGGGCCGTGACGGCGGCGCTGCTGCCGCCGAGAAGACCGCGTACGTTGAGCGCGTTGTCGCGATCAACCGCGTCGCCAAGGTTGTGAAGGGTGGTCGTCGCTTCAGCTTCACTGCGCTCGTCGTAGTGGGCGATGGCGATGGCACCGTCGGTGTCGGTTACGGCAAGGCCAAGGAGGTGCCGGCCGCCATCGCCAAGGGTGTTGAGGAGGCCAAGAAGCACTTCTTCAAGGTCCCCCGTATCCAGGGCACCATCCCGCACCCGATCACGGGCGAGAAGGCCGCGGGCGTCGTCCTGCTCAAGCCTGCTTCCCCCGGTACCGGCGTTATCGCCGGTGGCCCGGTGCGTGCAGTGCTCGAGTGCGCCGGCGTTCACGACATCCTGTCGAAGTCGCTCGGCTCGTCCAACGCGATCAACATCGTGCACGCGACCGTGGCGGCCCTCAAGGGCCTGCAGCGTCCCGAGGAGATCGCGGCTCGCCGTGGTCTGCCCCTCGAGGACGTCGCCCCCGCGGCTCTCCTTCGTGCACGTGCCGGGGCGGGTGCGTAATGGCTCGCCTCAAGGTCACGCAGACGAAGTCGTACATCGGCAGCAAGCAGAACCACCGTGACACCCTGCGCTCCCTTGGTCTCAAGGGCATCAACACGCAGGTCGTCAAGGAGGACCGCCCCGAGTTCCGCGGAATGGTGCACACCGTCCGCCACCTCGTGACGGTCGAGGAGGTCGACTGATCATGGGTGAGAACAACCCGCTCAAGATCCACAACCTCCGTCCCGCCCCGGGCGCCAAGACCGCCAAGACCCGTGTGGGTCGTGGTGAGGCGTCGAAGGGTAAGACGGCCGGTCGTGGTACCAAGGGTACGAAGGCCCGTTACCAGGTTCCGGAGCGCTTCGAGGGTGGCCAGATGCCCCTCCACATGCGTCTCCCGAAGCTCAAGGGCTTCAAGAACCCCTTCAAGGTCGAGTTCCAGGTCGTGAACCTGGACAAGCTCGCCTCGCTCTACCCCGAGGGTGGCGAAGTCACCGTCGAGGGTCTGGTGGCCAAGGGTGCCGTTCGCAAGAACAGCCTCGTCAAGGTCCTCGGCCAGGGCGAGATCACCGTGGCGCTGCAGGTGACGGTTGACGCCGTCTCCGGCTCCGCCAAGGAGAAGATCACCGCCGCCGGCGGTACGGTCACCGAGCTCGTCTGATCACTTCAGGCGTCTCGATGACATGAGCGATTCCCAGC
This sequence comes from Streptomyces sp. NPDC005485, assembly GCF_040606085.1. Lineage (NCBI taxonomy): Bacteria > Bacillati > Actinomycetota > Actinomycetes > Kitasatosporales > Streptomycetaceae > Streptomyces > Streptomyces sp. NPDC005485. Next base: position 20,231 of record NZ_JBEXDZ010000001.1, read on the forward strand.
CGGGGATGCCCCACAAAAGGGGCATCCCCGGTTGGTCGTTCCAAGGGGGGCAGTCCCGCCGGTAAGGTGGCCTGCACTGCCAACTTTCATCAGGCCGTTCGCCGGGCGGAAGTTGACCGCCATTCATTCGTCGAACCTCAAGACCGTCACCTCTGACGCACTTGCGCGGGGGTCGCAGGAGGCACCGTGCTCACCGCGTTCGCCCGGGCGTTCAGGACGCCCGACCTGCGCAAGAAGCTGCTCTTCACACTCGGCGTGATCGTGGTGTACCGCGTAGGTACCCACATCCCGATCCCTGGCGTCGACTACAAGAACGTCCAGACGTGCATTGACGCGGCCAAGGGCAACCAGGGCCTGTTCGGTCTCGTCAACATGTTCAGCGGCGGCGCACTGCTGCAGATCACGATCTTCGCGCTCGGCATCATGCCGTACATCACCGCGAGCATCATCCTGCAGCTGCTGACGGTGGTGATCCCGCGTCTGGAGGCCCTCAAGAAGGAGGGCCAGGCCGGCACGGCGAAAATCACGCAGTACACCCGTTATCTGACGGTGGCGCTGGCGATCCTGCAGGGCACCGGCCTGGTGGCCACCGCCCGCAGCGGCGCGCTCTTCGGCTCCTGCCCCGTCGCCAACCAGATCGTGCCGGACCAGTCGATCTTCACGACCATCACCATGGTCGTCACCATGACCGCCGGTACGGCCGTCGTGATGTGGCTCGGTGAGCTCATCACCGACCGCGGCATCGGCAACGGCATGTCGATCCTGATGTTCATCTCGATCGCCGCGACGTTCCCGTCCGCGCTCTGGGCCATCAAGAAGTCGGGCACCCTCGCCGGCGGCTGGATCGAGTTCGGCACGGTCATCGCCGTCGGTCTCGTCATGGTCGGCCTGGTGGTCTTCGTCGAGCAGGCTCAGCGCCGGGTCCCCGTCCAGTACGCGAAGCGCATGATCGGCCGCCGGTCCTACGGCGGTACGTCCACCTACATCCCATTGAAGGTGAATCAGGCGGGTGTGATTCCCGTCATCTTCGCGTCGTCGCTGCTCTACATTCCGGCGCTGGTCGCTCAGTTCTCCAAGGACACTTCCGGCTGGAAAACCTGGGTTGAGCAGAATCTGACCAAGGGCGATCACCCGATTTACATCAGCATGTACTTTTTGCTGATCGTGTTCTTCGCGTTCTTCTATGTGGCGATCTCCTTCAACCCTGAGGAAGTCGCCGACAACATGAAGAAGTATGGTGGCTTCATCCCGGGCATCCGGGCTGGCCGGCCGACCGCCGAGTACCTGAGTTACGTACTCAACCGGATCACCTGGCCGGGGTCGCTGTATCTGGGTCTGATCGCTCTCGTACCGACGATGGCGTTGGTTGGCTTCGGGGCAAGCCAGAACTTCCCGTTCGGTGGTACCAGCATCCTGATCATCGTGGGTGTGGGTCTCGAAACGGTGAAGCAGATCGAGAGCCAGCTTCAGCAGCGCAATTACGAAGGGTTCCTCCGCTGATGCGAATCGTCCTCGTCGGGCCGCCCGGTGCCGGCAAGGGAACGCAGGCCGCGTTCCTCGCCCAGAACCTGTCGATCCCGCACATCTCCACGGGCGACCTCTTCCGCGCCAACATCAGCCAGGGCACGGAGCTGGGCAAGCAGGCGAAGGCGTTCATGGACGCCGGCAACCTGGTGCCGGACGAGGTCACCATCGGGATGGCCAAGGACCGCATGGAGCAGCCGGACGCCGAGAACGGCTTCCTGCTCGACGGCTTCCCTCGCAACGTCTCGCAGGCCGAGGCGCTGGACGAGATGCTGAAGACCGAGAGCATGAAGCTGGACGCGGTCCTGGACCTCGAGGTCCCCGAGGACGAAGTCGTCAAGCGCATCGCGGGTCGCCGCATCTGCCGCAAGGACTCCAGCCACGTCTTCCACGTGCAGTACAAGCAGCCGAAGGCGGCGGGCGTCTGCGACGTCTGCGGCGGCGAGCTGTACCAGCGTGACGACGACTCCGAGGACACGGTGCGCAAGCGCCTGGAGGTCTACCACACGCAGACCGAGCCGATCATCGACTACTACAAGGCCCAGGGCCTGGTGGTCACGATCTCGGCCCTCGGCAAGGTGGACGAGGTCACGGGGCGTGCGATGGATGCGCTCAAGCGCGAGGACGACGGCAAGTAGTCGTCACACCAGCTTCGGCCGCGGTGCCCTTCAGGGGCGCCGCGGCCGTAGTGTTGTACAGGCGCGTGTCTGTCCGGGCACGAGCACGTGTAGGGACCGGTCGACAGGAACGTCGGCGCCGGTTGACGGAGAAGACGGAGAGCGCAGGCGCCCATGGTGCAGATCAAGAGCCCCGAGCAGATCGCCAAGATGCGTGAGGCGGGGCTGGTCGTCGCCGCCGTGCATGCGGCCACCCGTGAGGCGGCGGTTCCCGGCGCCACCACCAGGGATCTGGACGAGGTCGCCCGCAAGGTCCTCGCCGAGCACGGCGCCAAGCCGAACTTCCTCGGCTACGGCGGGTTCCCCGCCACCATCTGCACCTCGGTCAACGAGGTCGTCGTGCACGGCATCCCCGACGACAAGACCGTCCTGAAGGACGGTGACGTCATCTCCATCGACGCCGGCGCGATCATCGACGGCTGGCACGGCGACGCCGCGTTCACCGCGTTCGTCGGCACGGGTCACGCTCCGGAGCTGGTCGAGCTCTCCCGGGTGACCGAGGAGTCGATGTGGGCCGGCATCGCGGCCATGAAGCTGGGCAACCGCCTGGTCGACGTCTCCCGCGCCATCGAGACGTACATCCGCCGTCAGCCGAAGCCAGGCGGCGGCAAGTACGGAATCATCGAGGACTACGGCGGCCACGGCATCGGCACCGAGATGCACATGGACCCGCATCTGCTGAACTACGTCGAGCGCAAGCGCGGCAAGGGCCCCAAGCTGGTCCCCGGCTTCTGCCTGGCCATCGAGCCGATGGTGTCCCTGGGCACACCGAAGACCGAGGTCCTCGAAGACGACTGGACGGTCATCACGACCGACGGGACCTGGTCCTCGCACTGGGAGCACTCCGTCGCCCTCACGGAAGAGGGCCCGCTCGTCCTGACCGCCGTGGACGGCGGCAAGGCGAAGCTGGCGGAACACGGGATCACCGCGGCGCCGGATCCGCTGGCGTAGTCGTACGCTGCTCGGATCCGTCGCGCCCGGCCGGCGGCCCGTGCCAGGACCGCCGGTCGGAGGTCGGCGCAGCCGCTCGAAGCTTGTGAGGCGCCCTGGCGCCGAGCCCGCGAGGGCGGCATCCAGAATTGGGCCGGGACCTGGTCCTCGCACTGGGAGCACTCCGTCGCCCTCACGGAAGAGGGCCCTCTCGTCCTGACCGCCGTGGACGGCGGCAAGGCGAAGCTGGCGGAACACGGGATCACCGCGGCGCCGGATCCGCTGGCGTAGTGCTCAGGCTCGTTGATGTCCGGGTTGCTCTCTTCTCCCCAGTGCTCCCGGTTGCCTCGGTATGCCCGCATGATGATCTTGAATGCGGGGCATTCTTCCTCGATTCGTCTTTCCGGGGGCCCTGACGTAGACTGACTCGTCGGCTCTCGTGCACCCGCATGCCTGCATGCGCTCGTACGGAGTCGATCAAGGTAGTCGATTCGAAGGGCGAAGCGTGGCCAAGAAGCAAGGTGCCATCGAGATCGAGGGCACTGTCGTCGAGTCTCTTCCGAACGCCATGTTCAAGGTTGAGCTCCAGAACGGCCACCAGGTGCTGGCACACATCAGCGGCAAGATGCGTATGCACTACATCCGCATCCTCCCTGACGACCGGGTCGTGGTGGAGCTGTCTCCGTACGACCTGACGCGTGGCCGGATCGTCTACCGATACAAGTAGATCTTGCCTGTGCCCCGCTTCCGCGGGGTGGTGGCACTGACCCGGAGAACCTCACCCAATGAAGGTCAAGCCGAGCGTCAAGAAGATCTGCGACAAGTGCAGGGTGATCCGCCGTCACGGCCGGGTCATGGTCATCTGCGAAAACCCGCGCCACAAGCAGCGCCAGGGCTGACGCACGACCGCACCTTCTGCACCCGCAGAACTTCGCGCGACGCAGCAGTACATGTTCATACGCAGGACCCGGACGTGTTTCTCACGTCCGACACCCCCGGTCGGAGGCCGGGGACCCGGTTCGTACCTCATACGGCAACTGGGAACCGGTCCTGTGGAAGACCTCCGAACGACAACTGGAGCCATTGAATGGCACGCGTTTCCGGTGTTGACATCCCGCGTGAAAAGCGTGTGGAGGTCGCCCTGACCTACGTGTTCGGCATCGGCCGGACCCTCTCGCAGAAGACGCTGGCCGAGACCGGCGTCAACCCCGACACCCGCGTGCGCGACCTCTCCGAGGAGGAGCTGGTCCGCATCCGCGAGTACGTGGACGCCAACTTCAAGACCGAGGGTGACCTCCGTCGCGAGGTGCAGGCCGACATCCGCCGCAAGGTCGAGATCGGCTGCTACCAGGGTCTTCGCCACCGTCGTGGCCTGCCCGTTCACGGTCAGCGCACCAGCACGAACGCTCGTACCCGCAAGGGCCCGCGTCGCGCCATCGCCGGTAAGAAGAAGCCGGGCAAGAAGTAGTCCTCAGCGGACGCTTTACCAAGCGGTCTTCGCTGTAGGACCGACCACCTCCCTGTAGGAGAAACAGATGCCCCCCAAGGGTCGTCAGGGCGCTGCCAAGAAGGTGCGCCGCAAGGAAAAGAAGAACGTCGCTCACGGCCACGCGCACATCAAGAGCACGTTCAACAACACCATCGTCTCGATCACGGACCCCTCGGGCAACGTGATCTCCTGGGCCTCCGCCGGCCACGTCGGCTTCAAGGGCTCGCGCAAGTCCACCCCCTTCGCCGCGCAGATGGCCGCCGAGTCGGCCGCCCGCCGCGCGCAGGAGCACGGCATGCGCAAGGTTGACGTCTTCGTGAAGGGCCCGGGCTCCGGTCGCGAGACCGCGATCCGCTCCCTCCAGGCCACTGGCCTCGAGGTCGGCTCGATCCAGGACGTCACCCCCACCCCGCACAACGGCTGCCGTCCGCCCAAGCGCCGCCGCGTCTGACGCACGGTTGTCTTAGGTTTCGGGCGGTACGTCTCCTCGGGGGCGTGCCGCCCGTACCCTTGCAGTAGTAGCAACATCGGGCTCCGCCCGGTGAGCAGGACGTCAAATAGCGGGCGTCCCTGACTGAAGGATCGCAACATGCTGATTGCTCAGCGTCCCTCGTTGACCGAAGAGGTCGTCGACGAATTCCGCTCACGGTTCGTGATCGAGCCGCTGGAGCCGGGCTTCGGCTACACCCTCGGCAACTCCCTGCGTCGTACGCTCCTCTCCTCGATCCCGGGTGCGGCGGTCACGTCCATCCGCGTCGACGGCGTTCTGCACGAGTTCACCACCGTGCCGGGCGTCAAGGAGGACGTCACCGACCTGATCCTCAACATCAAGCAGCTGGTCGTCTCCTCGGAGCACGACGAGCCCGTCGTGATGTACCTGCGCAAGCAGGGCCCGGGTCTGGTCACCGCCGCCGACATCGCGCCCCCGGCCGGTGTCGAGGTGCACAACCCCGACCTCGTCCTCGCCACGCTCAACGGCAAGGGCAAGCTGGAGATGGAGCTGACCGTCGAGCGCGGTCGCGGCTACGTCTCCGCCGTTCAGAACAAGCAGGTCGGTCAGGAGATCGGGCGCATCCCGGTCGACTCGATCTACTCGCCGGTGCTGAAGGTCACGTACAAGGTCGAGGCGACCCGTGTCGAGCAGCGCACCGACTTCGACAAGCTGATCGTCGACGTCGAGACCAAGCAGGCCATGCGTCCCCGTGACGCCATGGCGTCGGCCGGTAAGACCCTGGTCGAGCTGTTCGGTCTGGCGCGCGAGCTCAACATCGACGCCGAGGGCATCGACATGGGCCCGTCCCCCACGGACGCCGCCCTTGCCGCTGATCTCGCCCTGCCGATCGAGGAGCTCGAGCTCACCGTTCGGTCGTACAACTGCCTCAAGCGTGAGGGCATCCACTCCGTGGGTGAGCTCGTCGCCCGCTCCGAGGCCGACCTCCTCGACATTCGCAACTTCGGTGCGAAGTCCATCGACGAGGTCAAGGCGAAGCTGGCCGGCATGGGCCTGGCCCTCAAGGACAGCCCGCCCGGATTCGACCCCACGGCCGCCGCGGACGCCTTCGGCGCCGACGACGACGTGGACGCCGGGTTCGTGGAGACCGAGCAGTACTGATCCGCACCACCTCCGGGGGTCTCGCGAAGACCCCCGGATCTTCGACGGGCATCCGCCCGCTCGGACACTGACCCCGGTACCTGATACGGCCGGGGCAGACACCTAGGAGAAACACCATGCCGAAGCCCGCCAAGGGTGCCCGTCTGGGCGGCAGCGCCGCGCACGAGAAGCTGCTCCTCGCGAACCTCGCGAAGTCGCTCTTCGAGCACGGCCGCATCACCACCACCGAGGCCAAGGCCCGCCGCCTGCGTCCCTACGCCGAGCGTCTGGTCACCAAGGCGAAGAAGGGTGACCTTCACAACCGCCGTCAGGTGCTTTCGGTGATCACGGACAAGAGCATCGTGCACACGCTCTTCACCGAGATCGGCCCGCGCTACGAGAACCGCCCGGGTGGCTACACCCGTATCACCAAGATCGGTAACCGCCGTGGCGACAACGCGCCCATGGCTGTCATCGAGCTGGTCGAGGCGCTGACCGTCGCGCAGCAGGCCACGGGTGAGGCCGAGGCCGCCACCAAGCGTGCCGCGAAGGACACCGAGGCTCCCAAGGCCGAGGTCGTCGAGGACGCTGCTCCGGCTGCTGCCGAGGGCGACGAGTCCAAGGACGCCTGAGCTTCGGCTCGCGTTTGAGCGGGTCCGCCCTTCGGGGCGGGCCCGCTTTCGCGTTTTGAGAGGATCAATGGGTGAGTGACGAGGTAGAGCCCGGGTTCGTACGGGTGCGGCTGGACCTGTCGTACGACGGGAGCGAGTTCTCCGGGTGGGCCAAGCAGGCCGGGGGGCGGCGGACCGTGCAGGGCGAGATCGAGGACGCCCTGCGGACGGTGACGCGGTCCGGGGAGACGACGCACGAGCTGACCGTGGCCGGCCGCACCGACGCGGGCGTGCACGCCCGCGGGCAGGTGGCGCATGTCGATCTGCCCGAGGAGCTCTGGGCAGAGCACCGAGAGAAGCTGCTGAAGCGGCTCGCCGGGCGGCTGTCCAAGGACGTACGGGTGTGGTCGGTGGAGGAAGCGCCGAGCGGATTCAACGCGCGCTTCTCCGCCGTCTGGCGGCGCTACGCATACCGCGTGACCGACATCCCGGGCGGCGTCGACCCGCTGCTGCGCGGCCACGTTCTGTGGCACGACTGGCCGCTCGACGTCGACGCCATGAACGAGGCGGCCGGGCGGCTCGTCGGGGAGCACGACTTCGCCGCGTACTGCAAGAAGCGCGAGGGCGCGACCACCATCCGTACCCTCCAGGAGCTGAGCCTCCTGCGGGGTGCGGACGGGATCATCACCGCGACCGTGCGGGCGGATGCCTTCTGCCACAACATGGTGCGCTCGCTCATCGGGGCGCTGCTGTTCGTGGGGGACGGGCACCGCCCCGCCGATTGGCCCGGGAAGGTGCTGGCCGCCGGTGTACGGGATTCGGCCGTGCATGTCGTACGGCCGCACGGGCTGACGCTGGAGGAAGTCGGTTACCCCGCCGATGAGTTGCTGGCCGCGCGCAACAAGGAGGCGCGGAACAAGCGGACGCTGCCCGGGGCCGGTTGTTGCTGAGGTCTCGCGAGAACCCGATGATCCAGAGGGGATGGAAATGACCCACGACTTGGGGGCGGACGCGGCGGTCACCGTGGTGATGCCGACGTACAACGAGGCGGCGAACCTGCCGAGGATGGTCGAGGCGGTGCTGCAACTGCCGCTCGACGGGCTGCACTTGAAGATCGTGGACGATTCCAGCCCGGACGGCACCGGGCGGATCGCCGACGAACTCGCCGAGAAGTACAACGCCGACGGGCGGCACCGCATGAGCGTGCTGCACCGCACCGAGAAGGACGGCCTGGGGCGGGCCTACACCGCCGGGATGAGCGCCGCGCTCGACGAGGGCGCGGCGTACGTGGTGCAGATGGACGCCGACGGCAGCCATCCCGTGCACGCGGTGCCGCAGATGCTGGGCACGGCCCTGGCCACCGGCGTCGGGCTGGTCGTCGGCAGCCGGTATGTCGAGGGCGGCGCGCTCGACGAGGACTGGGGCGTGCACCGGGTGCTGCTCTCGCGGTTCGCGAACCGGTACGCGCGCACGGTGCTCGGCACGAAGATCCGGGACATCACCGCCGGCTTCAACCTGTGGACGGCCACGGCCCTGCGGGATGTCGACCTGGCCACGCTGGACAGCGCGGGCTACAGCTTCCAGGTCGAGCTGAAGTACAAGGCCGTACGCGCCGGGCACAGCGCCGTCGAGATCCCGATCCGCTTCGAGGAGCGGACCGAGGGCGTCTCGAAGATGACGTTGCGCACCCAGCTGGAGTCGGCGGTCGTGCCGATCCGGTTGCGGATGAAGGGCAAGTAGCGAGAGGCGGGGGAGCGGCGGCCGGGCCGGGTACTACTGGGTGGCCGCCGCCGACGCCTGGGCCTCACCGCGGCGGCGGATCTGCCGGAACGTGAACTCGGCCAGGTCGTCGCCGGTCGTGAACACCTTGGTGTCCTTGTCCGTCACGTCCTTGCCGTTGGTGAACCCGGAGATCGTGAAGTAGGCGTAGCGGCCGTAGGAGTTCGTGGTCGTGCGGCAGATCGCCGTACGGCAGAAGGCGCGGACGCCCTGTCCGGGCAGGGAGGTCACGATGCTCTTCTTGTCCGCTTCCTTCTTGGCCTTCGTCGCCTGTTCCGCGGTGTCGAAGAGCGCGACGCCGACCGTCACCGCGATGCCGTCCTTGGCGTACGTGACACGCATCACGCGGGTGCAGTCGTTCCTGGTGACGACCGGCGGGAGCGTGCCCTGCACGGCGGTGGCGCACTTCGTCGTCGAGGCCGTCGCGCCCTTGCGGTAGACGCGGTCGCCCATCGTCAGCTGCGAACCCGGGAAGAGGATGTCCGGGCTGAGCGGTGCCGTGTCCTTCTTCGCGCTGGATATGAAGTCCATCGGGTCCAGCGGCGGAGGCGCCGTGGTCGGCTCGAAGGAGGGGTCCGCTCCCGTGCTGTCACTCGGGATGGCGGCGCTGGGGGGCAGGTCGGAGGTGGGTTTGCCCGAGGTCTGGCTGTCGCCGTTCGCGGACACGACGGCCACCGCGACGGCAGCACCGATCGCCAGCGTGGCGAAGGCGCCGCCGAAGATCAGCAGCAGTCTGCGCCGCTTGTTGCGCGACTCCGACGCCTCGGCGAGTGCCGCCCAGTCGGGCGTCCCGCCGCTCTGGTTGCCCCACTGCGGTTGCTGGGAACCCGGTTTCCAGGGATCCCACGGGGGCTCCCCCTGCCCATAGCTCATGGGCCGCATCTTAGACGGGGTGCGGGGGGTGCCGTTCCGCTCCGGAGGCCACTCCTGTCTCTCTCGTGCCCTCGTCGTACCCTTGGGGGGAACGGCAAAAGTGACATCTCCGGATGCTCCGGATGGAGCGGCCTCCGTGGATGCCCGAGAGGGTTCCGCCGGGGGGTCGTCCTCGCGCGTTTTGACCCGTCCGGGGCGGCGCGGGTAGTGTTGCACTTTGTTATGCGTATCGGCTTGGTCGTTCTCACGCGATAGGGCCGTACGTAGGTTCCCTGGAGCAGTTACCAGTGGGCGGCATACGGGCATCGTTCCCGGCACTGTCGTCCCCAGCTGCACGATCGCTTCAGTGATGCCATGTGTCAGGACCCATCCACTGAAGAAGCGAAGGCTACGAAGTGCGTACGTTTAGCCCTAAGCCCGGCGACATCACTCGCCAGTGGTATGTCATCGACGCCCAGGATGTCGTCCTGGGCCGTCTGGCGACCACTGCCGCGAACATCCTGCGGGGCAAGCACAAGCCGATTTACGCCCCCCACGTCGACGCCGGTGACTTCGTCATCATCATCAACGCCGACAAGGTGCACCTCTCCGGCAACAAGAAGACCCAGAAGCTGGCGTACCGCCACTCCGGCTTCCCGGGTGGTCTGCGCTCCGTCCGTTACGACGAGCTGCTGGCCAAGAACCCCGAGAAGGCCGTCGAGAAGGCCATCAAGGGCATGATCCCCAAGAACACCCTGGGCCGTCAGTGCCTCTCGAAGCTGAAGGTCTACTCGGGCGACCAGCACCCCCACGCTGCGCAGCAGCCGGTGCCGTTCGAGATCACCCAGGTCGCGCAGTAGTTCCGGCCACACCCCCAAAGACAGAAAAGAATCTGAGGAGCATCGTGGCCGAGACCACCGTTGAGCAGCCGGTCGAAGAGACCGAGACCGAGCTCGTCGACATCGAGAGCTACACCACCGAGTCCGAGGTGCCCGTCGAGGGCGAGTACACCTCGGAGTCGCTCGCCGGCCGCTTCGGCGACCCGCAGCCGGCCGCCGGCCTGGGCCGTCGCAAGAACGCCATCGCCCGCGTCCGGATCGTTCCGGGCACCGGCAAGTGGAAGATCAACGGTCGCACCCTTGAGGACTACTTCCCCAACAAGGTGCACCAGCAGGAAGTCAACGAGCCCTTCAAGGTGCTCGAGCTCGACGACCGTTACGACGTCATCGCCCGTATCTCGGGTGGCGGCGTCTCCGGTCAGGCCGGTGCGCTCCGTCTCGGTGTCGCCCGTGCGCTGAACGAGGCCGACGTCGACAACAACCGCGGCGCCCTCAAGAAGGCCGGCTTCCTCAAGCGCGACGACCGTGCGGTCGAGCGCAAGAAGGCCGGTCTCAAGAAGGCCCGTAAGGCCCCGCAGTACAGCAAGCGTTAATCACCGCCTGCTGCTTCTTGTACGACCGTTCGCCCCGGCGGCACGCTGTGTGCCGCCGGGGCGTTCGTTTATCACAGGCTTGGGCGTATAACGGCACAAGGCCCTCAAAGGTTTGTGTGATCGGATGAATTCCGAATTCTGAAGTACCTCGGGAGGACAAGTGGGACGACTCTTCGGCACGGACGGTGTGCGCGGTGTCGCCAACGCGGATCTGACGGCCGAGCTCGCGCTCGGACTCTCCGTGGCAGCGGCACACGTACTCGCCGAGGCGGGCTCGTTCGAGGGCCACCGGCCGGTGGCAGTGGTCGGGCGGGATCCGCGTGCGTCCGGGGAGTTCCTGGAGGCCGCCGTGGTCGCGGGCCTCGCCAGCGCGGGCGTGGACGTCCTGCGCGTCGGCGTGCTGCCCACCCCCGCGGTCGCGTACCTCACCGGCGCGCTCGGCGCCGACCTGGGTGTCATGCTCTCGGCCAGCCACAACGCCATGCCGGACAACGGCATCAAGTTCCTCGCGCGCGGCGGGCACAAGCTCGACGACGAGCTGGAGGAGCGGGTCGAGGCCGTCTACGACGAGCACCGCACCGGCGCCCCCTGGAGCCGTCCGACCGGAGCCGGAGTCGGCCGCGTCAAGTCGTATGCCGAGGGCTTCGACCAGTACGTCGCCCACCTCATCGCCGTCCTCCCCAACCGTCTCGACGGGCTGAAGATCGTCCTCGACGAGGCGCACGGCGCCGCCGCACGCGTGTCGCCCGAGGCGTTCTCGCGCGCCGGTGCCGAGATCATCACGATCGGCGCCGACCCGGACGGCCTCAACATCAACGACGGCTGCGGCTCCACCCACCTGGGCCTCCTCAAGGCCGCTGTGGTCGAGCACGGCGCCGACCTCGGTATCGCGCACGACGGCGACGCCGACCGCTGCCTCGCCGTGGACCACACGGGCGCCGAGATCGACGGCGACCAGATCATGGCCGTACTCGCGCTGGCGATGCGGGAGCGTTCCGTACTTCGCTCCAACACCGTTGTCGCGACGGTCATGTCGAACCTGGGCTTCAAGCTGGCCATGGAGCGCGAGGGCATCTCGCTGGTGCAGACGGCGGTCGGTGACCGCTATGTGCTGGAGGAGATGAAGGAGCACGGGTACGCGCTCGGCGGCGAGCAGTCCGGGCACGTGATCGTCCTCGACCACGCCACCACCGGCGACGGCACCCTCACCGGCCTGCTGCTGGCCGCCCGGGTCGCCCAGACCGGCCGTACGCTCAAGGACCTCGCCTCCGTCATGGAGCGGCTCCCGCAGGTGCTCATCAACGTCCCCGACGTGGACCGTTCCCGGGTGCGGACCTCCGCCGAGCTGGCCGCCGCGGTCGTCGACGCCGAGCGTGAACTCGGCTCCACCGGACGGGTGTTGCTGCGCCCCTCGGGCACCGAACCGCTCGTCCGCGTCATGGTCGAGGCCGCCGACATCGACCAGGCACGGTCGGTCGCCGGACGCCTCGCCGATGTCGTGAAGTCGGCGCTGGGCTAGGACCTGTCCGGCCCGTCAGCCGATCCCGCCGACGGGGATCCTGCGCTGCCTCGCCCAGAACCACTTCTGGGCGAGCAGCGTGAGAGTGCCCGCGACGACGATGCCGCCGAGGTTGGCCAGCAGCTGCCAGGTGGAGCCCCACGTCTGGGAGTAGTCCGTGTAGCTGAAGGCCACCGCGGCGTTCGCGGCCGCCGGGACCGTCGTCACCGAGATCGCGACGCCGATCAGGGCGCCCGACTTGGCGGAGGTCAGCGAGAGCGTCCCGGCGACGCCCGCGAGGAACGCCACCACGAACGACATCCAGTCGGGCTTCCAGATGAACGCCGTGTTGGGCCGGGCCGCCTCCACCATCGACCTCTCGAACAGGCCGAAGGCGTCCAGCAGCCAACTGAAGCCCACTGTCAGCAACATCGCCGCCGCGAACCCGGCGAGCAGCGCCCACAGCGAGCGCAACACCAGATGCGGGGAGCGCTGGACCAGGGCCGTGGAGATCCCGGCCAGCGGGCCGAACTCCGGGCCCACCGCCATCGCGCCCACGATCAGGATCGCGTTGTCGAGCATCACACCGCAGGCCGCGAGCATCGTGGCGACGGTGAGGAACGCGAGATAGGTGACGTTGAGCGTCGACTCCTCGTGCGTCGCGTCCCGCAACTGCTCCCACAAGACCGCGTCCGCGCCCTCGCCGGGCGCCTCCTCCTCGGCTTTGTCGGCGCGCCTGGACAGCGACAGGTCGATGTTCTCGACGGCGATCGAGCCTGTCTTGTCGATCTCCAACTTCCGCAGGCCGACCAGGAGTTCGTCGCCCGACTCGCGCGCGACATCGCACATCACCACGTCCCCGACGGGGTTGCGGGCGGCGCCCGGCAGCACGACGAGGTGCGTGGTGCCGACCGTCTTCTCGATCAGGCGGACCACGTCGTCGGTCCGGTCTGCGGGCGTGATGAGGCGCAGATGCAGCATGACGCCTTTTTAACAGGTCGTCCTTCAGGGCGTCCCTCAGGCCGTCCTACAGCTTGCGCAGGCTCAGTCGTTGCACCTTGTGGTCCGGTCCCTTGCGGATGACGAGGCCCGCACGGCCACGGGTCGGGGCCACGTTCTCCAGGAGGTTGACCTTGTTGATGGTCCGCCAGGTGGTGCGCGCGTAGTCGAGCGCCTCCTCCTCGGAGACCTGGGTGTACCTGCGGAAGTACGACGACGGATTCTGGAACGCCGTCTGGCGCAGCTTGCGGAAACGGTTCAGGTACCAGCGCTCGATGTCCTCGGCGCGGGCGTCGACGTACACGCTGAAGTCGAAGTAGTCGGCGAGGCCCACGCGGGTGCGGCCGTCCTGGCCGGGCAGGGCGGGCTGCAGGACGTTCAGGCCCTCGACGATGAGGATGTCGGGGCGGCGGACCGTGAGCTTTCGGCTGGGGTCGATGTCGTAGATCAGGTGCGAGTAGACCGGGGCGGTGACCTCGTTCTTGCCCGCCTTGATGTCCGCGACGAAACGCGTGAGGGCCCGGCGGTCGTAGGACTCCGGGAAGCCCTTCCTCGACATCAGGCCGCGCGCCTCCAACTCCCGGGTGGGCAGGAGGAAGCCGTCGGTGGTGACCCGCTCGACGCGGGGGTGCTCGGGCCAGCGGGAGAGAAGCGCCTGGAGGAGACGGGCGACGGTGGACTTGCCGACCGCGACCGAGCCCGCGACCCCTATGACGAAGGGGGTGCCCGACTGGGAGCCCTTCTCGCCGAGGAAGGTGTTGAGGGCGCCGCGCAGGCCGTCCGTGGCGCCGACGTAGAGATTCAGCAGGCGGGAGAGCGGGAGGTAGATGTCCCGCACTTCGTCGAGGTCGATGACATCGCCCAGGCCGCGCAGCTTCTCCACCTCCTCGGCGGTCAGCGGGAGCGGCGTCTTGTCGCGCAGCGCGCTCCACTCGGCACGGGTGAGGTCGACGTAAGGAGTCGCCTCCGGCTTGGGCCGGTGGGCGCTCCGCTGCGACGGGGAGACCGGAGAGATCACAGTCCATTGTTACGGGAGTATGGACAGGATGGGGGGTGGGGTCCGTCACGCGGGGGACGGCGCGGCTTCGAAGGGGACGGCGCGCGCGCTTCGTACGGGCTTCGTACGGGCGCGGGAATTTCCGATATCGGGCAGGAAGAGCCGTGTTGGGGCGGGCGTCGGCCCGTAGGCTGCGGCCCATGTGCGGAATCGTGGGATACGTGGGGTCGCAGTCGGCGCTTGACGTGGTGATGGCCGGACTGAAGCGACTGGAGTACCGGGGGTACGACTCGGCGGGCGTCGCCGTGCTCGCGGACGGCGGGCTCGCCTCGGCGAAGAAGGCCGGGAAGCTGGTCAACCTGGAGAAGGAGCTGGTGGACCGGCCGCTGCCGGCCGGGTCGACGGGCATCGGGCACACCAGGTGGGCGACCCACGGCGGGCCCACGGACGCCAACGCGCACCCGCATCTGGACAACGCGGGCCGAGTCTCCGTGGTGCACAACGGGATCATCGAGAACTTCGCCGTGCTGCGGGCCGAGCTGGCGGAGCGCGGGCACGCGCTCGCCTCCGAGACGGACACCGAGGTGGTGGCGCACCTGCTCGCGGAGGAGTTCTCGGCCTGCGCGGACCTCGCGGAGGCGATGCGGCTGGTGTGCCGGCGGCTGGAGGGCGCCTTCACGCTGGTCGCGGTGCACGCGGACGAGCCGGGCGTGGTGGTCGGGGCGCGGCGGAACTCGCCTCTGGTGGTGGGCGTCGGAGAGGGCGAGGCCTTCCTCGCCTCGGACGTCGCCGCATTCATCGCCCACACACGGTCGGCGATCGAGCTGGGGCAGGACCAGGTGGTGGAGCTGCGCCGGGACGGGGTGACGGTCACCGGGTTCGACGGCGCCCCCGGGGACGTGCGCTCGTACCACGTCGACTGGGACGCGTCGGCGGCGGAAAAGGGGGGCTATGACTACTTCATGCTCAAGGAGATCGCCGAGCAGCCCAAGGCTGTCGCCGATACGCTCCTGGGCCGGATCGACGCCGCGGGCTCGCTGACACTCGACGAGGTGCGGATCTCCACCTCGGAGCTCCGCGAGATCGACAAGGTCGTGATCGTCGCGTGCGGTACGGCGTTCCACGCCGGGTTGATCGCCAAGTACGCCATCGAGCACTGGACGCGGATCCCGTGCGAGGTGGAGCTGGCCAGTGAGTTCCGCTACCGGGATCCGATTCTCGACTCGCGCTCGCTGGTGATCGCCATCTCCCAGTCCGGCGAGACCATGGACACGCTGATGGCGCTGCGGCACGCCCGTGAGCAGGGCTCCAAGGTGCTGGCGATCTGCAACACGAACGGCTCGACGATCCCGCGCGAGTCCGACGCGGTGCTGTACACGCACGCGGGCCCGGAGGTCGCGGTCGCGTCGACCAAGGCGTTTCTGACGCAGCTGGTGGCCTGCTATCTGGTGGCGCTGTACCTGGGGCAGGTGCGCGGCACCAAGTGGGGTGACGAGATCCAGGCCGTGATCCGGGACCTGGCGAAGATCTCCGGTGAGGTCGACCAGGTCCTCGCCACCATGGAGCCGGTACGGGAGCTGGCGCGTTCGCTCGCCGACAAGAACACGGTGCTCTTCCTGGGGCGCCATGTGGGGTATCCGGTGGCGCTGGAGGGTGCGCTCAAGCTGAAGGAACTCGCGTACATGCACGCGGAGGGCTTCGCGGCGGGCGAGCTGAAGCACGGGCCGATCGCGCTGATCGAGGAGGACATGCCGGTGGTGGTGGTCGTGCCGTCGCCCCGCGGGCGGTCCGTGCTCCACGACAAGATCGTGTCCAACATCCAGGAGATCCGGGCGAGGGGTGCGCGAACCATCGTGATCGCGGAGGACGGGGACGAGGCGGTCGTGCCGTACGCCGACCACCTGATCCGTATCCCGGTCACCCCGACCCTGCTCCAGCCGATGGTCGCGACGGTTCCCCTCCAGGTGTTCGCATGCGAGCTGGCCACGGCTCGCGGGAACGAGGTGGATCAGCCTCGGAACCTGGCGAAGTCGGTGACGGTGGAGTAGTCCCGCACACCGTCGATCACGTCGTCGATCACGAGGTCACGCGTGGTACGGATCTGCCAATCCTTCTGCCTTCATGATCCGACTCACAGGCCCGGCACGGGTCCGCGGTACTCGTGCGTCTGTACGATGCGAGATCTCAACAGGCCTGGCCGGGGGGATGGTTCGGCGGGGCCTTTCGACTTCACTGTGGGGGATTTCATGCGTGTACGCGCCGCTGTCGTCGCTCTTTCCAGCGCTGCTGTTCTTTCCGCGCTCGCTCTTCCGGCCACCGCCCAGGCGGCGGAGCATGCGGACGGGACGGCGAAGCTCGGATCCTTCGCCTCCAAGGCCGTTCAGCCGAGGGACTCGCTGGGCGCCACCAAGTTCACGAACGCGGTCATCAACGCCGGCAAGGACGTCGTCCTCGGTGTGAGCGCCAAGAAGTCCGTCACCGTGACGTACACCGCCTCCAACGACAGCGGCATCGCCCTCACCGAGGCATTCCTGTGGCAGGGCACCGACAGCTCGAACGTGGACGACATCACCGGCTCCCTGGGGACGGACGACGACCCCGTCTGCACGGAGTCGACGACCCAACTCGGCGTCTACAGCTGCAAGGCCGTCTTCAACATCGACCCCGCCAGTGACTTCAAGGACGGCAACGGCGTTGCCGGGACCTGGAAACTGTTCCTCGGCGCCTACGACCTCTACGCCAACGCCAGCTACAACGACGACGTCGCCACCACCAAGCTCAAGCGCGCCGCCACGCTGAGCGTCAACGCCTCCCCGGAGCCGGTGAAGAAGGGCAAAACCGTCACGGTCACCGGGAAGCTGAGCCGCGCCAACTGGGCCACGAGCAAGTACGCGGGCTACGCGACCCAGCCGGCGCAGCTGCAGTTCCGCAAGAAGGGCAGCGACACCTACACCACCCTCAAGACGGTCACCTCCAGCAGCACCGGCACCCTGAACACCACCACCACGGCCAACGTCGACGGCTACTACCGCTTCAGCTTCGCCGGCACGACCACCACGGGCTCTGTGAAGGCGACCGGTGACTTTGTCGACGTCCAGTAGGTAGGGGTTCGACGAGCGTCGGGACCGCTGCCCCGTGCCCGTAAGGTGCCAGGCATGAGCATCATCGGGGTCGGTATCGACGTGGCCGAGATCGACCGGTTCCGCGCGTCGCTGGAGCGTACGCCGGGGCTGGCCGAACGGCTCTTCCTGGAACGGGAGTTGCTGCTGCCGAGCGGCGAGCGCAGGGGCATCGCCTCGCTCGCCGCCCGGTTCGCCGCGAAGGAGGCCCTGGCGAAGGCCCTCGGCGCCCCGGCCGGCCTGCACTGGACGGACGCCGAGGTGTACGTCGAGGACAGCGGGCAGCCCCGCCTGCGGGTGGGAGGCACAGTGGCGGCGCGGGCGGCCGAGCTGGGAGTGCGGTCGTGGCACGTGTCGTTGAGCCATGACGCCGGGGTGGCCTCGGCGGTGGTGGTGGCCGAGGGCTGACCGGCCCGGGTGCGGCCACGGACGTTTACGGGGCAGACTCGACGCCATGCGGACTGCGTACAGCGTGGAGACGGTAAGGGCGGCCGAGCGGGAGCTGATGGCCCGGCTTCCGGAGGGCGCGTTGATGCAGCGGGCGGCCGCCGGGCTGGCCGCGGCCTGCGCCGACCTGCTCGGCCGGGTCTACGGCAGCCGGGTCGTGCTGCTGGTGGGCAGCGGGGACAACGGGGGCGACGCCCTGTACGCGGGGGCCCGGCTCGCCCGTCGTGGCGCGGGCGTGAGCGCCGTACTGCTCGCCCCCGAGCGCACCCATGGCGAGGGCCTGACCGCGCTGCGGCGAGCCGGCGGCAGAGTGGTAAAGCCCGGTGCCGCCGAGGCGTTGATGCAGCGAGCGGACCTCGTGGTCGACGGCATCGTCGGCATCGGCGGCAAGGGTGGCCTGCGCCCCGAGGCCGCCCCCCTGGCCGAGCTCGCCGCCGACGCCCGCGCGGCCGTCGTCGCCGTCGACCTGCCGAGCGGCGTCGAGGCCGACACCGGCGAGGTGCGCGGCGCCGCCCTCCCGGCCGACCTGACGGTGACCTTCGGTACGCACAAGCCGGGACTGCTGATCGACCCGGCACGGGAGTACGCGGGGGCGGTGCGGCTCGTCGACATCGGCCTGCGCAGCGCCCTGTCGGCGGAGCCGGACCTGGAGGCCCTGCAACACGCCGACGTGGCGGAACTGCTGCCGGAACCCGGCGCGGCCAGCGACAAGTACCGCCGCGGCGTCGTCGGCGTCGTCGCCGGTTCGGCGCGCTACCCGGGCGCGGCCGTACTCGCCGTCGCGGGCGCGCTGCACGGCGGCGCCGGTGCGGTCCGCTACGTCGGCTCGGCGGCGGAGGCGGTCATCGCCCGCTTCCCCGAGACCCTGGTCTCCGACGGCTCCCCGGCGAAGGCGGGCCGCGTGCAGGCCTGGGTGGTCGGGCCCGGGCTCGGGGACGGCACCGGCGCCGACGAGGTGCTGGCGTCGGACGTGCCGGTGCTCGTCGACGCGGACGGGCTGCGGGGCCTGGACGCCGACGCCGTACGGGCCCGGCGCGCTCCCACCCTGCTCACCCCGCACGCCGGTGAGGCGGCCGCACTTCTCGGCGTCCCGCGCGAACGGGTCGAGGCGGCCCGGCTCGACTCGGTGCGCGAACTGGCCGCCAGGTACGGGGCGACCGTGCTGCTCAAGGGCTCGACGACGCTGGTCGCCGACGCGGACAGGGGACCGGTGCGGGTCAACCCCACCGGCACCCCGTGGCTGGCCACCGCAGGCAGTGGCGATGTGCTCTCGGGCCTGGCCGGAGCGCTGCTCGCGGCCGGACTCGACGCCCGCGACGCGGGATCCGTCGCCGCGTACCTGCACGGACTTGCCGGGCGTTACGCCGCCGACGGTGCCCCGCTGACGGCGTCCGGGATCGCCGGGGCGCTCCCGGACGCCTGGCGTGACGTACAGCGGTAGGAGGCCTACCAGTTGTCCGGCCGCACCTCGTAGGTGAGCTGGTAGTGCGAGCCGTCGCCGCGGAACTCGGCCGGCCGCTCGCCCTTGTTCGCCTCCGAGGGACTGATGTGCCAGTCCCCGAGGTGGTCGTCCGGGTCGAAGTCGTCCTTGTCCCACAGGGACACGATGCCGGCCTCGGAACCGACCAGCGAGAACACTCCACCGTTGATGTCGGTCTTGACGTCGCCGTTGTTGATGTCACCGCGGAGCTCGGGGTGCGCGACGGGCGCAGGCCGCCGCCTGCCGGAGCGGTCTGGTGCGGCCCGGCTCGTCCCCGCCGCCGCCCGTCGGGTGACCCGGGCGGCGGCTGCCGCGTGCCGCGACCCTCTCGGAGGCTCACAGCGATTCCCTGAACCCGTGACCAAAGAACGCATGATCGTACGAGAGGGCACGCGACGCCGAGGAGCCGTCACGGGCCTGGTCCTCGCCGCCGCCCTGACCCTGGGCGCCGCTCCGCCCGCGGACGTGGCGCACAGCGGCGCCGGCGCCGCGGCCTGCACCGGCCGGACCGGTCCCTACCAGCGGCAGGTCGAGCGGTGGCTGAAACTGCGGGTGGACGGAAGGCAGTCCGGCGGTGACTGCGTCGCCGTGCGCGCGTTCCAGCGGCGGCACGGGATCAAGCCCGACAGCGGCTTCGCGGGAGCCGTCACCTGGGGCACCATGCGGCTGATCTCCGCCAGGAAGAACCCGAACGCCGCACGGAGGTGCCCTGTGCGGTCGTACCGCATCGCCTGCGTGGATCTGAAGCGGCAACTGACCTGGGTGCAGAAGGGGAAGCGGGTGCTGTGGGGGCCCGCGCCGATGCGCAGCGGGCGGGCCGGGTACCGGACCAGGACCGGGTGGCACCGCGTCTACTGGAAGCACAGGAACCACTGGTCGTCGATCTATCACAGCCCCATGCCGTACAGCCAGTTCTTCGACCGGGGACAGGCCTTCCACGCCATCAGCGGCAGCATCTACGACCCGAACGGCTCGTGGGGCTGTGTGAACCTGCGGCTCGCCGACGCCCGCACACTGTGGCGCGTCCTCAAGAAGGGCGACCGGGTGTACGTGTGGGGGCGCAGGTCCGGCACATGAGGCGTACGGACGGGTAGGGGCGCTGTCGGACGCCTCTGAGACACTGGGGGCGCGATGACTGAGACAGCACCACTGCGCGCACGCGCAGAGATCGATCTGGCCGCCCTGCGGGCCAACGTGCGGAGCCTGCGCGCCCAGGCGCCGGGCGCGGCCCTGATGGCCGTGGTCAAGTCCGACGCCTACGGCCACGGGGCGATTCCGTGTGCCCGCGCGGCCGTCGAGGCGGGCGCCGGCTGGCTCGGCACGGCCACACCCCAGGAGGCCCTCGCGCTGCGCGAGGCGGGCCTGCCCGGCCGGATCATGTGCTGGCTGTGGACACCCGGAGGCCCCTGGCGAGAGGCCGTCGAGGCCGACATCGACGTGTCGCTCAGCGGCCTGTGGGCCCTGCGCGAGGTCACCGCGGCCGCCCGGGAGGCCGGCCGGACCGCCCGCGTCCAGCTCAAGGCCGACACGGGCCTCGGGCGCGGCGGCTCGCAGCCCGGCGACTGGCCCGACCTCGTCACCGAGGCCCTGCGCGCCGAGCGCGAAGGCCTGGTGACCATCACCGGCCTCTGGTCGCACTTCGCCTGCGCCGACGAGCCGGGCCACCCCTCCATCCAGGCCCAACTCACCCGCTTCCGCGCGATGGTGGCGTACGCCGAGGAGCAGGGCGTCCGCCCCGAGGTGCGGCACATCGCCAACTCGCCCGCCACACTCACGCTCCCCGAGTCCCACTTCGACCTCGTCCGCACCGGGATCGCGGTCTACGGCATCTCACCGGGTCCCGAGGTCGGCACACCGGCCGACTTCGGACTGCGCCCCGTGATGACGCTGAGCGCGTCCCTCGCCCTGGTCAAGCAGGTCCCGGGCGGTCACGGCGTCAGCTACGGACATCACTACGTCACCCCCGGCGAAACGACCCTCGGCCTGGTCCCCGTCGGCTACGCGGACGGCATCCCGAGGCACGCTTCCGGCACCGGCCCCGTGCTGGTCGGCGGCAAGTGGCGCACGGTCGCGGGCCGGGTCGCGATGGACCAGTTCGTCGTCGACCTCGGGGGAGACCAGCCGGAGCCGGGCGCGCAGGCCGTCCTGTTCGGGCCCGGCGACCGCGGCGAACCCACCGCCGAGGACTGGGCTCAGGCCGCGGGCACGATCGCTTACGAAATCGTCACACGCATCGGAACCCGCGTCCCCCGCGTCTACGTGAATGTGAACGAGGAACAGAACAGGTAGCCCTCGTAGAGGTGTACGACCCGGCGCGTGCCGGGAAGCGGACTCCAGTGGCCACGGCTGCTTCGGTGACTCAGGCGGTCCAGGTGACTGCGATGGCTCCGGTGAGCGCAGTGACTCCAGCGGGTCCGGTGACTCCAGTGATTTCAGTGACTCCAGCGAAAAGGAGCGGTACGTGAGCGAGAGCAGTGCGGAGGCGGTCACGAGCGCCGTCACGGCGGCCGCCTCCGCCGCCCAGAACGCGGGAGCCGTCGGGACCTGGCGCAGGGCCGGTCTCGCCGGTGCCGCGATAGGCGTGGTCGCCGCGGGCGCCGCCGCCGGTGTCGCGCTGGAGCGGCTCACCGTCGGCCGCGGCATGCGCGCCAAGGCCCGGCTCGCCCTCGACTCGACCGGCCCCTTCGGCTCGCTGCGCGGCACCCCCGGCAAGGCGTACGCCGACGACGGCACCGAGCTGTACTACGAGATCGACGACATCGAGCAGGACGCGACGTTCACCCCGCGCCGCCGCAGGCTCTTCGGGCGCAAGGCCCCGGCTCCCGTCACCGTCGTCTTCAGCCACGGCTACTGCCTCAACCAGGACTCCTGGCACTTCCAGCGGGCGGCGCTGCGCGGTGTCGTACGCACCGTGCACTGGGACCAGCGCAGCCACGGCCGCTCCGGGCGGGGCGTCGGCCAGGTGCAGGACGGCACACCGGTCTCCATCGACCAGCTCGGCCGCGACCTGAAGGCGGTCATCGACGCCGCCGTACCCGAGGGCCCGATCGTGCTGGTCGGACACTCCATGGGCGGCATGACCGTGATGGCGCTCGCCGGCCACTACCCCGAACTGGTTCGCGACCGCGTCGTCGGCGTCGCTCTCGTCGGTACGTCCTCGGGCCGGCTCGGCGAGGTCAACTTCGGGCTGCCGGTCGCGGGCGTCAACGCGGTGCGCCGCGTACTGCCCGGCGTACTGAAGGCGCTGGGGCAGCAGGCCGCGCTGGTGGAGCGGGGACGGCGGGCCACCGCCGACCTGTTCGCGGGGATCATCAAGCGGTACTCGTTCGCGTCCCGGGACGTGGACCCGGCGGTCGCCAGGTTCGCCGAGCGGATGATCGAGGGCACGCCCATCGACGTCGTCGCCGAGTTCTACCCGGCGTTCACCGAGCACGACAAGACGGAAGCCCTGGCGCGCTTCACCGAGCTGCCGGTGCTCGTGCTGGCCGGGGTCGGCGACATGGTGACCCCGAGCGAGCACAGCGAGGCGATCGCGGACGCTCTGCCGGCCGCGGAGTTGGTACTGGTGCCGGACGCCGGACACCTGGTGATGCTGGAGCACCCGATAGTCGTCATAGACCGCCTCGCCGATCTGCTCGCCCGCACGGGGGCGATGCCAACCACAGCTACCGTGGGTGGCTGTGACTCCGCCTCCTCCTGACGGAGGTGGCTTCCAGTCTTCGACTGCGGTCCAGCCCGAACCGGCCCCTTGCGGGGCGTGACCAGTGTACTACTGCAAGTGAGTGACGATGGAAGAAATCGCAACATCACATGCCCCGATGCCCAGCGGCGTCACCGTTCGCCTCACCGTCAACTCCCCCGAACAGATGCAGGAGTTGGGCCGTCGGCTCGCCAAGCTGCTGCGCCCGGGCGACCTGGTGATGCTCAACGGCGAGCTCGGCGCGGGCAAGACGACACTGACCCGCGGGCTCGGCGAGGGGCTCGGCGTCCGGGGCGCCGTCACCTCCCCGACCTTCGTCATCGCCCGCGTGCACCCCTCCCTCGTCCAGGGCCCGCCCCTCGTCCACGTGGACGCGTACCGCCTCGGCGGCGGGCTCGACGAGATGGAGGACCTCGACCTCGACGTCTCGCTCTCCGACTCGGTGATCGTCGTCGAGTGGGGCGAGGGCAAGGTCGAGGAGCTGACCGACGACCGGCTGCACGTCGTCATCCACCGCGCGGTCGGGGACACCACGGACGAGGTACGGCACGTCACGCTCACCGGGCTGGGGGAGCGCTGGACGACGGCCGACCTGAGCGTGCTCTCGGCCTGACCGTCGCCGGAGAAGTCGGAACATGAATGTTCCGACAAGACGTCGGCAAGATGTTGCGTACGGCGTCCCGGCCGTGGTCACATGGATACCAGCTCGTAGTTAGGTCTACCTAACCACGCTTGCCCCCGGCCCCAGGAGGCGTCCATGTCGGCATCGGAACGAGACGAGACGCCGGCGCGCGTGACGGGCGCGGTGTCGATGCGGGATCTGCTGGCGTCGTGCGCGGCGGCCGACGCGGTGTCCACACCGCCGCGGGCACCCGTCGCCGAGACGCGCAGGAGTGAGCAGCCCCGCAAGGCCGCGTAACGCTGTCGGAGGTATCGGCGTCACGCCGTGTTGCCGCACTGACGTGCGGTGATGGCGCCGTGGTCGCGCCGTCGCGCCGTGTCGTGGCGTGTGTTGCGGTCCTACTGGACGACGACGACCTTCTGGCCGATCGTCGCGAACTCCCACATCGCGTCGCCGTCCGCGCGGGACTCGCGGATGCCGCCCGTCTTGGCGGCCGGGTCGGGCGCGCCGGTCGAGCCGCTGACGGCGGCGCTGAAGCCGATCGCCACGCCCTGGCTGGTCGCGAAGCGCACGACGTGCTCGATCGGGGTGCCGTCGGAGCCGGTCACGGCGTTCGAGCGGGACGTCACCCGGTACGTGGCGGGCGTCGGGTCGACCGCGCTGGGGGTGACCTTGAAGGTGCGCCGGGGCTTGCCGTTCGCGCCGACCAGCCAGACACGGTTGTCGCCGGTGGAGTAGACGACGCGCTCGCCGGTGCCGGACTGCTCGGGCAGCGCCGCCGGGCCCTTCTTGTCCCGCGGGGCCTTCGAGGTGGCGGCCTTGGGCGACGCGCTCTCGTGCGCCTTGCCCAGGTTGTCCGGGACGTTCGCCGACGCCTGGTAGGCGAGGAAGCTGACTGCGGCGACGGCCGCCACGGTGAGCCCGGCCACGAATCCCGAGCTGCTCCTAGCCACCTGGTGTGCCCACCTCTCGTACCACGTTCGAACCCTGTACCTCGTTTGTGGTGACGGTAGCAGCCGGAAAGGGGCAGACCCGGGCGGCCGTGCTCCCGCCCCGGGCGCCGTAGGCTGTTTGCGTGCTCTTGCTAGCTCTGGATACCGCCACCCCCGCCGTGACCGTCGCCCTGCACGACGGCACGTCCGTCGTCGCCTCTTCGAGCCAGGTGGACGCACGGCGGCACGGGGAATTGCTGCTGCCGGCCGTCGACCGCGTGCTCGCCGAGGCCGGGCTGAAGCTCGACGCCGTCACCGGCGTCGTCGTCGGCGTCGGACCCGGCCCCTACACGGGGCTGCGCGTCGGCCTCATGACCGCCGACACCTTCGGCCTCGCGCTCGGGGTGCCTGTGTACGGCCTGTGCACCCTGGACGGGCTCGCCTACGCGGCCGAGATCGAGGGGCCCTTCGTCGTCGCTACGGACGCGCGGCGCAAGGAGGTGTACTGGGCGCGGTACGAGGACGCGCGCACGCGCGTCACGGAGCCCGCCGTCGACCGGCCCGCCGAGATCGCCGAGACCGTCGCGGGGCTGCCCGCCGTCGGCGCCGGCGCGCTGCTCTACCCCGACACCTTCCCCGACGTCCGCGCGCCCGAGTACGTCTCGGCGGCCGCGCTCGCCGCCCTTGCCGCGGAACGCCTCGCGGCGGGCGAGGACCTGGCCGCGCCCCGGCCCCTGTACCTGCGCCGCCCCGACGCGCAGGTCCCCAAGAACTACAAGGTGGTCACCCCCAAGTGACGTCCGAGCTGCGCGAGATGCGCTGGTGGGACCTCGATCCCGTGCTGGAACTGGAGAAGGAACTCTTCCCCGAGGACGCCTGGTCCCGGGGCATGTTCTGGTCCGAACTGGCCCACGCGCGGGGCCCGGACGCGACGCGACGGTACGTGGTGGCGGAGACGCCCGAGAAGCGGGTGCTCGGGTACGCGGGCCTTGCCGCCAACGGCGACCTGGCCGACGTACAGACCATCGCCGTCGCCCGCGACCAGTGGGGTACCGGACTCGGCTCGCGGCTGCTGACCGAACTGCTGCGGGCCGCGACCGCGTTCGAGTGCGCCGAGGTGCTGCTGGAGTGCCGGGTGGACAACATCCGCGCGCAGAAGCTCTACGAGCGCTTCGGCTTCGAGCCCATCGGGTTCAGACGCGGCTACTACCAGCCGGGGAACATCGACGCCCTGGTCATGCGCCTCACCACCCCATCCGACAGCGGCTCCGCCGCGGGTTCCGCATCCGTACAGGAAACAGAGATCAATGGCTGACGAACCGCTCGTCCTCGGCATCGAGACCTCCTGCGACGAGACCGGCGTCGGCGTCGTCCGCGGCACCACCCTGCTCGCGGACGCCATCGCGTCCAGCGTCGACCAGCACGCCCGCTTCGGCGGCGTCGTCCCGGAGGTCGCCTCCCGGGCGCACCTGGAGGCGATGATCCCCACCATCCAGCGGGCGCTGAAGGACGCGGGCGTCAGCGCGCGCGACCTGGACGGCATCGCGGTCACGGCGGGCCCCGGGCTCGCCGGCGCGCTGCTCGTCGGGGTCTCGGCGGCGAAGGCGTACGCCTACGCGCTCGGCAAGCCGCTCTACGGCGTCAACCACCTCGCCTCCCACATCTGCGTGGACCAGCTGGAGCACGGCCCGCTCCCCGAGCCGACGATGGCCCTGCTGGTCTCGGGCGGCCACTCGTCCCTGCTCCTGTCCACGGACATCACCTCCGACGTACGGCCGATGGGTGCGACCATCGACGACGCGGCGGGTGAGGCCTTCGACAAGATCGCCCGTGTGCTGAACCTCGGCTTCCCCGGCGGCCCGGTCATCGACCGGTACGCCAAGGAGGGCGACCCGGCCGCGATCGCGTTCCCGCGCGGCCTGACCGGCCCGCGTGACCCGGCGTTCGACTTCTCCTTCTCCGGTCTGAAGACGTCCGTGGCCCGCTGGATCGAGGCCAAGCGGGCGGCGGGGGAGGAGGTGCCGGTGCGTGATGTCGCCGCTTCCTTCCAGGAGGCGGTGGTGGACGTGCTGACCCGCAAGGCGGTACGCGCCTGCAAGGAACAGGGCGTCGACCACCTCATGATCGGCGGTGGCGTCGCCGCCAACTCCCGGCTGCGGGTGCTGGCCCAGGAGCGCTGCGAGGCCGCGGGCATCCGGCTGCGGGTACCGCGCCCCAAGCTGTGCACGGACAACGGGGCGATGGTCGCCGCGCTGGGCGCCGAGATGGTGGCCCGGGGGCGCGCCGCCTCGGACTGGGATCTGTCCGCGGACTCGTCGCTTCCGGTGACGGACCCGCATGTGCCGGGACGCGGTCACTCGCACGACCATGTGCACGAGGTCAGCAAGGAGAACCTGTACTCGTGACCGTCGCGCTGATGTGGGAGGCCCGGGCCCTGGACGGCCGTGGCGCCGACCTGCTGGCCTGGGCCCGGAAGCAGGAGCTGGACGGGCAGCCCCTGCGCCGGGAGACCTTCCGCGCCCCGCAGGACCGCGTCCTCGTCATCACCTGGTGGGACGCGGCCTACGACGCCGAGCTCCCCGAACTCCCGGAACCGGACGGTGAGTTGGTGTCCCGGGCGGTGCACCGTTGGCGGTTCGAGTCGGTGGACGGGGACTGACGGACTCCTCCGTCACCGGGGCTCTTCCCTTCGCTACGTCTCGCTCGTCTCCTCCGAGGCCTCCTCGGTGGCCTCAGCGCCCGCGGCCTCCCCGAGGGCCTTGGCGATGCCCGTCTCCAGGGCCTGGGTGGAGATGTGCTCACCGGAGACGTCGACCGCGAGCGCCTCGCCGCCGTCTCGTTGGATGGTGATCTTCATCGAGCGCGAGCGGTCACGCCGCAACCAGAGTTCGACGAGTTTGACCACGGCCCAGGCGGCGGACGGCGCCCCGGGCGCGAGGAGGAGTTCAGAAGGGCCGCCCTTCGCGCCCGAGGCGGGCACACCTCCCTCTTCCACGGAGAGGCCCGGCACCTCCCGGGCGTCACTCGCGAAATCATCGAGAGCCTCTTGCGCGACCGGGTGATCCGCTGTCAGTCCGGCGACCTCCGTGCGGATTCTGATCTGCACTGATTCCGTCATCCCAACCTCCTGTACGGAGATCGCCGAGTACGATACGGGCGATCTACTTGTTGCCTGACGGGCAACATAGCGGAACGGGGGTGGCGGTGTACCGCGCATTGGTGATCTGCAACTCCGTCTTCCCTGCGGACCCTTCCCGATTTCGCGGGCTGGAGGGGCCACGGAAAGACGGGCTGATTCTCTGGTCTTCGCTCACGAATCCTCGAACGGGAAAATTCCGCTCGGAGGACGTGGAAGTCTTCTACGAGCGATCCTCGAAAGAGATCATGGAGCTGGCCGAGGATTTCTTCGCCAAGGGGGAGACGGGGGACACCCTGCTCTTCTACTACAGCGGACACGGGGTTCGGGAGCAGCAGGAGCTTTTTCTCTGCGGCAGGGACTCGGTGCAGAACAGGATGGTCTCCACCGCGGTTTCGGCGGACTCGCTGAACAAGATCATGAAGAAGACGCGGGCGGGCACGGTGGTCGTTGTTCTCGACTGCTGCCACAGCGGCGCCTTCAAGGGAAGAGCCCAGGTCATGCCGGATTCCCTCGCGGGGAAGGGGCGATACGTCATCACCGCGTCCAGCGCGATCGACGTGGCTGCCGACGCGGAATCCCCGGGGGCGGCCAGCCCCTTCACCCAGGCCTTGGCGGACGCCCTCGACGCGGAGCCGGAGGACCTCGACGATTCCGCTGACGTCAGCCTGGACGAGGTGTTCAGGCGCATGAGCAGCCGCCTCTCGGGCAAGTACTCCCTGCCGCGGCGCAAGTTCGACGGATCCGGCGACCTGGCCCTCGCGAAACGCGCCCGCCTCGAACAGGTGGGCGCGCAGGGCGCGTACTCAGCGGATCAGGCGGTGGGCACGGTGCCTGTGTCCGGCCCCGGGAAGGCGGACACGGAACGGCTCACCCTGGGCGTTCACCTGGCCAATCTCACCGCGCGACGCCGGAAGGACTTCTCGTACGGGGACATCATCTCGGGGATGATGTATGTCGTCGTGTCCGTGGCGATCGCTTTGTTGGGGTTGGGAATGGCCACCAATGAGGATTCCCTGCTCTATGGGCACTACAACGATTACAGTCTGCTCGATGATGGTCCCCTGATGGAACCGGATTTGTTTATGCTGTACTCGGCGGTACTCATGGTGTTTTCCGTGCTGCTGATCGTGACATCGCTCGTGGATCTTCATGTCGCGCAGAAGTGTGCCCGGGCGGCCCAGTCGCGCAGGGAATTTCTCGAAATGCTTGGGCGACCCTCTGCCCGGCGTGCACGCGGCGCGCGCGATACGGTCGCCTTCCTGTTCGCCGTGCCGGTCTTCGTCAGTTTTATCAGCGGAGATATGCCGATTCTTCTGTACTCGATTGCCATTACTCTCAGCGGAGCGATTTTCGGGACCGTGTGCATCAGCAGGATCGGTTACGGTGACGCGTCCTATCTCGCGGCCTCGGTGATCGTCCTGGCCGGTGTCTTCACTCCGCGGGCCGAGCTCGGATACGGCAGCTCGAACGATTTCAGTGGTGTGGTGATCGCCCTGCAGGTGATGGGCTTCGCGGGGATGTTCTTCGTGTGGTGCTTCAGGCTTTCTCGCAGGAGTCTCACCCTGGTCGCCCTCTCCAATTGCGTGCCGATCCTCGTCTTCTCCGTGCAGACGGGGATCCTGCCCGGCGTCAGCACACTCGGGGTGGGGCTGGCCCTCTTCGGTTGTGCGCTCGGAGACGGTGTCGCTCTCCCCCTGGGTACGCCCGTAGGGAGATTGGGCGGCGCGGCAGTCGGTCCGATTCGCCTCTTCAGGCAGGTCGTTTCGCCGCGCTGAAGCGCTGTCCGGCCGGACCCGGCCGTGCGCCCTCCCTGTAGCCTTCACGCCGAGCCCGGAATTCCGGAAGGCCCCTGCAAGGTTTCGGCAACGGAGGTGGGCGCGTGGCCCGGGAGAGCATCAAGAACAAGGTGACGATCACCGAGATCGCCCGGCAGGCCGGGGTCTCGGTGCCCACCGTGTCCCGAGTCGTCAACGGCCGCTCCGACGTGTCGCCCGAGACCCGGGCCCGGATCGAGGACCTGCTGCGCCACCACGGCTACCAGCGGAAGGCGAACGCCCCGGGCGACCGGGCCGCCCTCATCGACCTGGTCTTCAACGACCTCGACAGCCCCTGGGCCGTGGAGATCATCCGAGGCGTCGAGGAGGTCGCGCACGCCTCCGGAGTGGGCACGGTCGTGTCCGCCATCCACGGGGCGTCGGGGTCGGCCCGGCAGTGGATGACCAATCTGCGGGCGCGCGCCTCGGACGGCGTGATCCTGGTGACCTCGGTGCTCGAACCCCGGCTGCACGACGAGTTGCGGCGGCTCGGGGTGCCGCTGGTCGTCGTCGATCCGGCGGGCTCACCCTCCCTCGACCTGCCGACCGTCGGCGCCACCAACTGGGCCGGTGGCATGGCCGCGACGGAGCATCTGCTCGGCCTCGGGCACCGGCGGATCGGGTTCATCGCGGGGCCGCCCCGGCTGCTCTGCTCGCGGGCACGGCTCGACGGCTACCGGGCGGCGCTGGAAGGCAAGGGCATCGCCGTCGACGACGCCCTGATCGTGCCCGGCGACTTCTACCACTCCGCCGGCTTCGACGGCTGCAACGCCCTGCTCGACCTGGCCGAGCCGCCGACCGCGCTGTTCGCCTCCAGTGACCAGATGGCGCTGGGCGCGATCGAGGCACTGCGGCGCCGTGGCCTGCGCGTTCCGGAGGACCTGAGCGTCGTCGGCTTCGACGATCTGCCCGAGGTCCGGTGGTCGGCGCCGCCGCTGACGACCGTACGCCAGCCCCTGGCGGACATGGGCAAACTGGCCACGCGTACGGTGCTGCGCCTCGCGCTCGGCGAGGAGCCCGCCTCTCCCCGGATCGAGCTCGCCACCGAGCTGGTGGTGCGGGCGAGTACGGCCCCGCTCGTCTGACGCCCGAGCCCCTCCAGCGCCCCCTGCCTGCGCTTTCGTCACCCGGTCGCCGTCTTGCGGATCTCGTCGCCCCCCGTATTTGTCAGGAGCGTTGACATACCTGTCGTCGGCCCGTAACTTCCGTGCGCACTTGACCGATAATTTTCGGCTCCTTTCCGGAAGGTGTGCGATGCGACCGTTCGGTACGACCTCCAACTTCTCTCGCCGTGGGTTCCTGGCGGCCTCCGCGGCAACCGGCCTGGGCGCGGCCGGGCTGAGCGCGTGCGGCTCCTCGGACGGCGACAGCGGTTCGGGCAAGAAGACGATCGAGTGGTGGAACATCACCACGACCCAGCCCGCGAAGAAGCTGTGGGCCCAGCGCGCAAAGGAGTTCGAAGCCGCGCACCCGGACGTGAAGATCAAGGTCGTCACGATGGAGAACGAGGCCTACAAGTCGAAGATGACCGCGCAGATCGCCTCGGGCAAGCTGCCGGACATCTTCCACACCTGGGGCGGCGGCGTCCTCAAGCAGCAGCTCGACGCCGGACTGGTCGAGGACCTGACGGGCAAGATCCCCTGGACCGCCGACTACGTGCCCGCCTCGATGGAGGCCTACAAGTACGACGACAAGATGTACGCCGTCCCCTTCGACATAGGCGCCGTCGGCTTCTGGTACAACAAGGCGCTCTTCAAGAAGGCCGGCATCACCACGCCGCCCACCACCTGGTCGGCCTACCTCGACGCCATCCGCGCCCTGAAGGCCAAGGGCATCACGCCCATCGCCCTGGCCGGCAAGGAGAAGTGGCCCGGCATGTACTACTGGGCGTACCTCTCGATGCGCGTCGCCGGTCTCGACGCGATGCAGAAGGCCTCCGACGACGCCGACTTCACCGGCGACGACTTCGTGAAGGCCGGCCAGCACCTCAAGGACCTCGTCGCGCTGCAGCCCTTCCAGAAGGGATTCCTCGGCGGGGCCTACTCCGACCCCAACGGCGAAGCGGCCCTGATGGGCAACGGCAAGGCGGCCATGGAGCTGATGGGCCAGTGGGCGCCGATCGTCGAGGCCGACTCCGGCAAGGGCATCGGCAAGGACCTCGGCTTCTTCTCCTTCCCCGCCGTCGAGGGCGGAAAGGGCGCGCTCACCGAGGTGTTCGGCGGGGGCGGCGGCCACGCACTGCGCAAGGACGCCCCGCAGGAGGCGCTGGACTTCCTGAAGTTCTTCGCCGAGAAGGAGTTCGCGGAGAAGCTCGTCAAGCAGACCGGCCTGATTCCGGTGTCCAAGCAGACGCTCGGCGCGCTCACCGACCCCAACCTCACCGCCGTCTCCGAGATGCTGAACAAGGCCACCGGCTTCCAGCTCTACCTCGACCAGGCATACGCCCCCGCCGTCGGCCAGGAGATCAACGACAGCGTCGCCGCCCTCATCGCGGGCTCCAAGTCGCCCGAGCAGGTGACGCGTTCGGTCACGCAGGTCGCCAAGAGCGAGAAGAGCTAGCGCCGCCGATGACCCACTCGACTTCGACCCCCGCCACCTCTTCGGCCTCCTCCGGGGGGTCGGCGGCGTACGCGTCCGAGGTCGGCAAGTTCGCCGACCGGGACCACGCCGCTCCCGGCCCGCCGCGCCGCAGGTCGCCGCTGCGCCGGGTGCGCGACTGGCTGTCGGCCGTCGTGTTCACGGTCCCCGCCCTCGTCCTGTTCGGCATGCTCGTGCTGGTGCCGATGGGCTACGCGATCTACGTCAGTTTCTTCAACTGGGGCGGCTTCGGCTCGCCTTCGGACAGCATCGGCCTCGACAACTACACGCGGCTCTTCAAAGACCCCGTGTTCATGGGGGACCTGGGGCGCGGCGCGCTGCTGATCGGCTTCTCCATCATCCTGCAGCTGCCGTTCGCGCTCGCCATGGCCGTGCTGCTCAACCAGAAGCTGCGCGGCCGCGCCGTGTACCGGATGCTGTTCTTCGCCCCGTACATCCTGTCCGAGGTCATCACCGGCGTGCTGTTCAGCATGATCTTCGCGCCGGGCGCGGGGCTCGCCGACAAGGTCCTCGACAAGGTCGGTCTCGCCGGGCTGGGCGGCGACTGGTTCGCCGGTCAGCACAGCGTGATGCCCACCCTCTTCATCGTCATGACGTGGAAGTACTTCGGCTTCCACATGATGCTCTACCTGGCGGGCCTGCAGGGCATTCCGGCCGAGCTGCAGGAGGCGGCGCGCATCGACGGAGCCGGCACCTGGCAGCGCTTCTGGCACATCACGCTGCCGCTGCTCGCGCCGACCCTGCGGATCAGCGCGTTCCTCTCCGTCGTCTACTCCATCCAGCTCTTCGACCTGGTCTGGGTCATCACCACCGGCGGCCCCGACCACGCCTCCGAGACCATGGCGATCAGCATGGTCCAGTACGGCTTCAAGCGCTATCAGATGGGCTACGCCAGCGCCATCAGCGTCGTGATGTTCCTGATCAGCCTGGTCTTCGCCCTCGCCTACCAGCGTTTCGTGCTGCGCCGGGACACCGAAGGAGCCATCACCACCATGCGAGGAAAACGATGAGCGCCACGACGGAGATACGGAAGAGCGCGCGGCGGCGCCGGCGGCTGCGCAGCCTGCCCGTCTACGTGACCCTGTGGGTGGTCGGCGTCTTCATGGTCACCCCTCTCCTCTACGCCCTGATCTCCGGCTTCAAGTCCACCGACCAGCTCTCCTCCAACCCGTTCGGGCTGCCCTCGCCATGGGTGACGTCGAACTACACCTCGCTGCTCGGCTCGGGCACGTTCTGGCGGTCCATCGGCAGCAGCACGGTGATCGCGGTGGGCGCCACCCTGCTGACGGTGACGACGGCGGCCCTGGCGGCGTACGCGCTCGCCCGGTTCTCCTTCCGCGGACGGGAGTTGATGTTCACCCTGTTCACGATGGGGCTGATGTTCCCGTTCGCGGTGGCGATCCTGCCGCTGTTCATCCTGCTGCGCACCTTCGGACTGCTGGACAACCCGTGGGGCGTGATCCTGCCCGAGGCGGCCTTCGGACTGCCGGTGACGATCATCATCCTGCGCGGTTTCTTCCGGGAGATCCCGGGGGAGCTGGAGGAGGCGGCGACCCTCGACGGCTGCACCCGCTTCGAGTTCTTCTGGCGGATCCTGCTGCCGCTGGCCCGGCCCGCGCTCGGCACCGTCTCCGTCCTCGCCATCGTGAGCAGCTGGAACCAGTTCCTGCTGCCGCTGCTCGTCTTCAGCGAGCCCACCTGGTGGACGATCCCGGTCGGCATCCAGCAGTTCCAGGGCCAGTACGCCTCCGACGTGGCCCGCATCTTCGCCTACCTGGTGCTCGCCATGGTGCCCGCCCTCGCCTTCTACGCGGTCGCCGAGCGGCAGTTGATCGGCGGCATCACACTCGGCGCGACCAAGGGCTGACGGCCGATCCCCCCGTATCTGTGAGGAGTTACATGATCCACCCCTGGCAGGACCCCGCTCTGCCCGCCGCCGCCCGCGCCGCCGACCTGCTCGCCCGTATGACCACCCAGGAGAAGATCGCCCAGCTCTACAGCGTGTGGCCCGGCTCGAACGAGACGCCGGGCGGGGACATGGCGCCGCTGCAGCACGCCCTGTCCGAGGAGATCGACCTGGCGGAGCTTCTGCCGCACGGGCTGGGCCAGTTGACCCGCCCCTTCGGCACCTCGCCCGTCGACCCGGCGGAGGGCACGGCCCGGCTCGCCTCCCTCCAGGAACGCATCCGCTCCGCGAACCGCTTCGGGCTGCCCGCCCTCGCGCACGAGGAGTGCCTCACCGGGTTCACCGCCTGGCAGGCGACGATCTTCCCGACCCCGCTCGCCTGGGGTGCGAGCTTCGACCCCGCCCTGGTGAAGGAGATGGCGTCGTCGATCGGCGCCGTCATGCGGTCCGTAGGCATCCACCAGGGTCTGGCCCCCGTCCTCGACGTCGTACGGGACCCGCGCTGGGGCCGCACCGAGGAGTCGATCGGCGAGGACCCGCACCTCGTGGCGACCGTCGGCACCGCCTACGTCCAGGGCCTGGAGTCGGCGGGCATCGTCGCCACGCTCAAGCACTTCGCCGGGTACTCGGCCTCGCGCGGCGCCCGCAACCACGCGCCCGCGTCGATCGGCCCGCGCGAGCTGGCGGACGTCATCCTGCCGCCGTTCGAGATGGCCCTGCGGGAGGGCGGCGCGCGGTCGGTGATGGCCGCGTACAACGACGTCGACGGGCTGCCCGCCCATGCGCACCACCGATTGCTCACCCAACTGCTGCGCGAGGAATGGCAGTTCACCGGCACGGTCGTCGCCGACTACTTCGGGGTGACCCTCCTGGAGTCGGCGCACGGGCTCACCGACTCCCCTGCGGGGGCGGCGGCACTCGCGCTCGCGGCGGGCGTGGACGTGGAGCTGCCTGCCGTGCGGTGCTATGGATCGGGACCGCTCGACGAGGAGCTGGTGGACCGGGCCGCGCTGCGCGTACTGACGCAGAAGTGCGAACTGGGGCTGCTGGACCCCGACTGGGCGCCCCCGGCCGCCGGGGGGACGGTCGACTTCGATCCGCCCCACATGCGGGACCTGGCACGGCAGTTGGCACAGGAGTCGGTCGTGCTGCTGGCCAACGGCGACGGCACACTGCCGCTCGCGCCCGGGGTGCGGCGGATCGCCGTCCTCGGTCCGCTCGCCGACGACCCGGCGGCCATGCTCGGCTGCTACACCTTCCCCCGCCATGTCCTCCTCGACCACCCCGACGTCCCGATGGGCGTCGCCGTACCGACCCTGCTCGACGCGCTGCGCGCGGAGCTGCCGGACGCCGAGATCGGGGACGACCCGGCGGCCGCCGACGTGTGCGTGGTCGCGGTCGGCGACCGGTCCGGACTGTTCGGGCGCGGCACCTCGGGCGAGGGATGCGACGCCGCGGACCTCGAACTGCCTGAAGGACAGGCCGAGTTGGTGGACCGGGCGGTGGCCTCCGGGACGCCCGTCGTGCTGGTGGTGTTCTCCGGGCGGCCGTACGCGCTCGGGCGCTGGGCGGACCGGGCCGCGGCGGTGGTGCAGGCGTTCTTCCCCGGCCAGGACGGCGGCCCCGCGGTCGCGGGCATCCTGTCCGGGCGGGTCAACCCGTCGGGGCGGCTCCCGGTGAGCGTGCCGCGCGAGCCCGCCGGACAGCCGTACACCTATCTCGCCCCGCCGCTCGGACAGGTCAGCGGGGCGAGCAACCTCGACCCGACGCCGCTGTTCCCCTTCGGGCACGGGCTGTCCTACTCGACGTACGACTGGACGGCGGCGTCCGTCGACGCCGAGTCCTTCCCGACGGACGGCGAGACGGCCCTGCGGGTCACGGTCCGCAACACCGGCGAGCGGGCCGGCACGGAGGTCGTCCAGCTGTATCTGCACGACCCGGTCGGCAAGGTGGCGCGACCGGTGGTCCGCCTGGTCGGGTACGCACGGGTGCCCCTCGAAGCGGGTGCTTCGGCGGAGGTCCACTTCACGTTTCCCGCGGACCTGGCCGCCTACACCGGCCCGGACGGCGACCGGATCGTCGAACCCGGCGCGCTGGAACTGCGGCTCGCGTCCTCCAGCGCCGGGACCGACGTTCGCCACGTGGTGCCGGTGACGCTGACGGGGGCGGAGCGAGTGGTGGGAGCGGAGCGGCGGATGCGGTGCGAGGTGCGGGTGAAGTGAGGTGATGTGAGGGCTGCCGGGGGCGCCTTCTGCTGGCTTCGCGGTGGGTGCCCCTGGTCGCCGTACGAATGTTTCCGGACGATCTCCGAATGTTCCGGGAAATCCCGGCGTCGGAGAGGATCCGTCATGACCTTGCCCAGGGATACGATCCCGTTCATGAAACCTGCGAAGCCCGTGGAGTCCCGGTCGGCGGCGAGGTCCACGCAGACGGCGACGCTCGCCGAGATCGCCCGTGAGGCCGGGGTGTCCGCACCGACGGTTTCGAAGGTGCTCAACGGCCGCGCCGACGTCGCGCCGGGGACCCGCACGCGCGTGGAGGAGCTGCTGCGCGCGTACGGCTACCGGCGGCGCCGGGCCGAGGCCGCCCGCTCGCCGCTCATCGACGTCGTCTTCCACGAGTTGGAGAGCGCGTGGGCGATGGAGGTCATCCGGGGCGTCGAGAACGTCGCGCGCGACGAGGGGCTCAGTGTCGTCCTCTCGGAGAGCGCCGGCCGCCTCACCCCGGGCCGTACCTGGGCCGACCAGGTCGCCGCCCGCCGCCCGCACGGCGTGGTGCTGGTGCTCAGCGGCCTCGACGAGTCCCAGCGGGCGCTGCTGACCAGCCGCTCCATCCCGTTCGTGGTGGTGGACCCGGCCGGCGACCCGGGCGCCGACGTGCCTTCGGTCGGCGCCACCAACTGGCACGGCGGGCTGTCCGCCACGCGCCACCTCGTCGAGCTGGGCCACACCCGGATCGGCGCGATCAGCGGGCCCTCGCGGATCATGTGCAGCCGCGCCCGCGTCGACGGCTACCGCGCCGCGCTGGAGACGGCGGGACTGTCGGTCGACCCCGAACTGATCCGGCAGGGCAGCTTCCACCACGACATGGGCTACCGCGAGGGGCTGGAGCTGCTGCGGCTGCCCGACCGTCCCACCGCGGTCTTCGCGGGCAACGACCTCCAGGCGCTCGGGGTGTACGAGGCCGCGCGCGAACTCGGGCTGCGCATCCCGGAGGACCTGAGCGTCGTCGGCTTCGACGACCTGCCGCTGGCCCGCTGGGTGGGGCCGCCGCTGACGACCGTGCGGCAGCCGCTCACGGAGATGGCGGAGGCGGCGGCGAAACTGGTGCTCGAACTGGGGCGGGAGGAACGGCCGTCGGCGGGCACGCGGGTGGAGCTGGCCACCAGCCTGGTCGTGCGGAGCAGCACGGCGCCGCCTTCGGCGTAGAGCCGGCGGAGCGGTACGGGCGCCGCCGGCGCAGGTCTGGCTGATGTCCGGGACGCCGCCGGTACAGGTCTGGCTGATATCTGCGATTGCCCGCGGTGTGCGCGATGCGGCAGTGACAGATGTCTTGACGTGGGGTGGGAGCGGTCCCACACTGCTCCGAAGTCAATCGGTTGCACGACCGAAACTTTCGGAGGCACCCGCACATGAGATCCTCCTTGCGCATGCGTCTCACCGCCGTGTTCACCGGCGCCACAGCCGCGGCCGCCCTGCTCGCGGCAGGCGCGACCGCTCACGCCGCGGACATCCCACTGCGCGACCTCGCCGCCGCCAAGGGCAAGGTCATCGGCACGGCGGTCACCGGCTCCAAACTCACCGGCACCTACGGCGACATCGCCGGGGCCCAGTTCAACTCCCTGACCCCCGGCAACGCGATGAAGTGGGAGACGGTCGAGCCCAGCCGGGGCACCTTCAACTGGGCCGAGGCCGACCAGATCGTCGCCTTCGCGCAGGCCCACAACCAGCAGGTGCGCGGCCACACCCTCGTCTGGCACAGCCAGAACCCGGGCTGGCTGGCCAACGGCAGCTGGACACCCACCGAGCTGAGCGGCCTGCTCCAGAACCACATCACCACCGAAGTCACCCGCTACAAAGGCAAGCTGGCCGCCTGGGACGTGGTGAACGAGGCCTTCAACGAGGACGGCACCTACCGCTCAACGCTCTGGTACAACGGCCTCGGCTCCGACTACATCGCGCAGGCCCTGACCTGGGCCCACGCGGCCGACCCGAGCGCCAAGCTGTACATCAACGACTACAACGTCGAGGGCGTCAACGCGAAGAGCACCGCCCTCTACAACCTGGTCAAGTCCCTGAAGGCGCGCGGCGTTCCGATCGACGGCGTCGGTCTCCAGGCCCACCTGATCCTCGGCCAGGTGCCGTCCACGTTCCAGCAGAACATCCAGCGCTTCGCCGACCTCGGCGTCGACGTCGCCATCACCGAGCTGGACATCCGTATGCAACTCCCGTCCACTGACGCGAAGTTGACGCAGCAGGCGGCCGACTACAAGACGGTCATGGACGCGTGCGTGGCGGTGACCCGCTGCGTCGGTGTCACCGTGTGGGGCTTCACGGACTCCGACTCCTGGATCCCGGACGTCTTCGACGGCTACGGCGCGGCGACACCGTACGACGAGAACTACGCGCCGAAACCGGCCTACCGCGCGATCGCGACCTCGCTGGGCGGGACCTCGACTCCGCCGACGGGTGCGTGCACGGCGACGTACAGCGTGGTGAGCCAGTGGAACTCCGGGTTCACGGGCCAGGTGAGGATTGCCTGCTCCGGGGCCTCGCTGTCCTCGTGGAAGGTGGGCTGGACGTACGGCGCGGGCCAGCAGATCTCGCAGGCCTGGAACGCGACCTGCACCCAGTCGGGTGCGACGGTGAGCTGCTCGAACGCCTCGTACAACGGGACGGTCGCGGACGGCGGCTCGGTGACGTTCGGGTTCAACGCGTCGTGGAGCGGCAGCAATCCGGTACCGACGGTGACATTGGGCTGAGGCAGGCCTGTGCGTTCCTGTGACCGGCCTGAGCCGGACTGAGTCCGGCATGAGAAGTATGAGAATTTCCGAAGGAATGTCGGTCGGAGGTTCCCGGCCGTAATAATTCGGACTTACGTTCCTCGGCGTGACTGGAGAAGACGGGCGCGAGGACGACAACGTGCCGAGACGTGTGGGCCGGCGGCGGACCCTGCTGAAGGCCGCCGGCCTCACGCTGGCAGGCGTGTTCGTGCTGACCGCCGCCGGGACGGGCTGGGCCTACTGGCACCTGAACCACAACATCAAGAGCGTCGACATCAACAGTGCGCTCGGCGACGACCGCCCGGCGAAGGCGGTGACCACCCCGTCGGCGTCCGCCTCCGCCCTGCCCAGCGAGGCCCTGAACATCCTGGTCCTCGGCTCCGACTCGCGCAGCGGCAAGGAGAACGCGGCGCTCGGCGGCGGCGACAGCTCGGGCGCCCGCTCCGACACCGCGATGGTCGTCCACATCGACCGGGGCCGTACGACGGCGACCGTGGTCAGCATCCCGCGCGACACCCTGGTGACACGCCCGGCGTGCCCGACGCCCTCGGGCGGGACGACGGCGGTGGCGTACGGCGCGATGTTCAACAGCGCGTACTCGGTCGGCGGCCCGGTCTGTGCGGTGAAGACGGTGGAGTCCCTGACGGACGTCCGCATGGACCACTACATCGAGATCGACTTCTCGGGCTTCGCGAAGCTCGTGAACGCGGTGGGCGGTGTCGACGTCACCACCGACGAGGACATCGACGACGACAAGAGCCATCTCCACCTCAAGGCGGGCGACCACCACCTGAACGGCAAGCAGGCCCTCGCGCTCGCCCGCACCCGGCACGGCATAGGCGACGGCAGCGACCTCGGCCGCATCGGTCTCCAACAGAAGCTTGTCAAAGCCCTGTTGGAGCAGATCTCGACCACCGATCTGCTGGCCGGCCCCACCAAGCTGTACAAGGTCGCGGACGCCGTCACCGGCAGCCTCACGACCGACACCGGTCTCGACTCGCTCGGCGAGCTGATGAAACTGGGCCAGAGCCTGGAGGGCCTGTCCGCCGAGGACGTGAAGACGGTGACGATGCCGGTGGTCACGGCGCCCTCGGACCACAACCGGGTGGTGGCGGAGGAACCGGCGGCGAGCAAGCTGTGGAAGTCGCTGCGGTGAGGCGAGCGCGGGGGCGCGTACAACCAATGTGAGCCCCGACGGGTCTCGTGCGGTGAGTGTTTCGCCGTCACGAGAGGGTGCCCCGATGTTCTCCCTGCGTTCGTACACCCGTTGGGCGGCCCCGCTGGCGGTGGGCCTGATCGCCCTCGGCGTCGCCCCGGCGACCGCGTCCGCCACGACGGCCGCCGCCACCGCCCCCGTACGCGACGACTTCAACGGCGACGGCTACCAGGACCTCGCCGTCGGCGCGCCCGGAGCCACCGTCGGCGGCCAGAGCAAGGCAGGCTACGCGACGGTGGCGTACGGCGGCCCGCACGGCCTGTCCACCACCCGACGGACCGTCATCAGCCGTGCCACCAGCGGCATTCCGGGCGCCGCGGCGGCGGGGCAGCGCTTCGGGACGCAGTTGTCCAAGGGCGACCTGAACGGTGACGGGTACGCGGACCTGGTCGTCGGAGGGCGCGGGGGCGCGGTCATCGTCTGGGGCGGCTCGGGCGGCCTGTCGGGCGGCACGGCGATCTCCGCCTCCAGCACGCAGACCGGCGACTTCGACGGCGACGGAATGCTGGACCTGGCCCTCTTCCGCACGGCCTTCGCCACCGGCGACGACCCCGCGGGCACCACCGCCACCGTCTGGAGCGGCCCGATCAGCCGCGGTGGCGCCCCTTCCGCCACCGCCGCGCTCGACCCCGACCACCTGCAGTACGTCGACGTCTGGGACGGCACGACCGGTGACGTTGACGGCGACGGCCGCGACGACCTCGCCCTGCACGTCTACTGCGGCGACGGCAACTTCTGCACGGAGCTCTACGTCGCCACCGACTCCGGCCTGGCCTACCAGCGCTCGGCCGTCCCCGACGGCGACGGCGGCGTCGCGCTGGGCGACCTCAACGGCGACGGGTACGACGACATCGCCGTCGGGTTCACCTACGACGAGACGGTCCAGGTGGCCTACGGCTCGGCCGCCGGCGTCACCCCGCCCAGCACCTGGAAGGCCTTTACGCAGGACACCCCAGGCGTGCCGGGCACCCTGGAGACGAACGACCGCTTCGGCGCCGCCCTGGCCATCGCCGACGTCACCGGTGACCACCTCGGCGACCTGGCCGTCGGCGTCCCCGGCGAGGCACTCGGCGACCTCCACTCGGCGGGAATGGTGGAGCTCCTGCACGGCAGCCGCGCGGGCCTGACGGGCACCGGCGCCCAGGCGATCACCCAGAACACCTCCGGCGTCCCCGGCACCGCCGAGAGGGGCGACGCCTTCGGTGGCGCCGTCCAGCTCCTCGACATCAACGGCAACGGCTACGCCGACCTGGCCGCCGCGGCCCCCGGCGAGAACTCCGGCGACGGTGCGGTCTGGGAACTCCGCGGCCGCCCCACCGGGATCGTCACGGACGCCGCCCTCGTCCTCGGCGGCAAGGGCCTGGGGGCGCCGTACTCGAAGGCGGCCCTCGGGTACGAGCTGAGGTAGCACGGAGGGACGGGGAAACGCACTCCCGAAAAACTTCTCGAAGAAATACCGCCGACCGTGTCGATCCGCGAGGCTCTCGTTCGACGCAGGGATGAGAGGCGGGAAGAGCCCCCGCCCGGCAACCTGGTCGGTGGGGACGCACCCCGCCGCCGTACCGAAGGAGTCACCATGCCGCGTTACCTCTCCCTGGTCCGGATCGACGAGAACACCATGCCCGCAGAGGGCCCGAGCCCCGAGCTGATGCAGCGCATGGGGGAGCTGATCGAGGAGATCACCAAGGCGGGGGTCATGCTCGCCACCGACGGGCTCACGCCGTCCGCGCAGGGCAAGCGGGTCCACTTTCAGGGCGGAGAGATCTCCGTGACCGACGGGCCGTTCACCGAGTCCAAGGAGGTCGTCGGCGGCTACGCCCTCATGCAGTGCAAGGACATGGCCGAGGCCATCGAGTGGACCAAGCGGTTCCTGAAGGTGCACGAGGAGCACTGGACGGTCACCTGTGAGGTGCGGGAGATCGCCGAAGGCTGAGAGCCTGCGTCGCATCCCCGGCCGGGCGACCGGGGATGCGACACAGGCTCTGATTCCTCCTTGGCCCCGGGCCGCCGTGGG
Organism: Streptomyces sp. NPDC005485; assembly: GCF_040606085.1. Taxonomy (NCBI): domain Bacteria; kingdom Bacillati; phylum Actinomycetota; class Actinomycetes; order Kitasatosporales; family Streptomycetaceae; genus Streptomyces; species Streptomyces sp. NPDC005485. The sequence goes on from NZ_JBEXDZ010000001.1 coordinate 62,599, forward strand.
TGTCGAATGGTGGGTTGTGACAGAGCAGCCCACCACCGGCCCCGACAGCCGCGCCGACGAGGCCATCGAAACCGTCTTCCGTATCGAGTCCCCGCGCATCATCGCCGGCGTCGCCCGCATCGTCCGGGACATCGGCATCGCCGAGGAGCTCGCGCAGGACGCGCTGGTCGCGGCGCTGGAGCAGTGGCCCGAGGCGGGGGTCCCGGACAACCCGGGCGCCTGGCTCATGGCCACGGCCAAGCACCGCGCGATCGACCTCGTACGGCGCCGGGAGCGGTACGCGCGCAAGCTGGCGGAGGTCGGGCGGCACCTTGAGACGGTGGCTCCGCACCACCTGGACGAGCCCTCCGACCCCGACGACATCGACGACGACCTGCTCCGGCTCGTCTTCACCGCCTGCCACCCCGTGCTGTCGGCCGAGTCCCGCATCGCGCTCACCCTGCGACTGCTCGGCGGCCTCACCACACCAGAGATCGCCCGCGCCTACCTCGCCCCGGAGGCGACGGTCGCCCAGCGCATCGTGCGCGCCAAGCGGACGCTGGCGACGAAGGGGGTCGACTTCGAAGTGCCGTACGGGCCCGAGCGCGAGGCCCGGCTCGGCTCGGTCCTGGAGGTCATCTACCTCATCTTCAACGAGGGTTACGCCGCAACCGCCGGCGACGACCTGCTGCGGCCCGCCCTGTGCGAGGACGCCCTTCGACTGGCCCGCGTCCTCGCCGAGCTGATGCCGAAGGAACCCGAAGTGCACGGCCTGGTCGCACTGTTGGAGCTCCAGGAGTCGCGCGCCGCCGCTCGCACCGGGCCGAACGGCGAGCCGGTGCTGCTCCGGGACCAGAACCGCCGCCGCTGGAACCGGATGCTGATCCGCCGCGGCTTCGCCGCACTGGGCCGCGCCGACGCCGTCGCCACCGGCGGACCGGGCCCGTACGCCCTGCAGGCAGCCATCGCCGCGTGCCATGCGCAGGCGTACGCGTACGAGAACACCGACTGGCGACAGATCGCCGCCCTCTACGACCTTCTCGCCGCCCGCGCCCCGTCTCCGGTCGTGGAGCTGAACCGGGCCGTCGCCGTCTCCATGGCCGAGGGCCCGGAGCCCGCCCTCGCCCTCGTCGACGCCCTCGCCGCGGAGCCCGCCCTGCGCGACTACCACCTGCTGCCCAGCGTGCGCGGCGACCTGCTGGCCCGCCTCGGACGGACGGCGGAGGCGCGCGCCGAGTTCGAGCGGGCCGCGTCCCTCGCCCGCAACGAGCGGGAACGGGAACTGCTGCTGGCCCGGGCCCGGGAGTGCGATTCGTAACCCTGTTCCCCCACGTCTCGCGAGCCATTACAGTCACTCCAGCCGCTGTGGCATGGCTGTGGATCAACCGAGGGCTCGGGGAGAGCCGTCGATCCGGCCCGCCGGCGGCTACATCGATCTGGTTCATTGATCCGTGGGGGGTCACTCAACTTGAGCATGTTCACGCGCCGCCGTGCCGGCGCGCTCGCGACCGCGGCGGTGCTCGCCGCCGTGGGCACCCTGGCGACCGCGCCGGGCGCTGCCGCCGACGACGCCGGGCCCTGGGCGGGCACCGAGGGCAAGATCCTCACCGACGGCCCGTCGCTGATCAACCCGGCCACCGGTACGGCGACCGAAGTGCCCAACCTGGCATACGCGGACTCCGCGGCCTGGGCTCCGGACGGCAGCCGGTTCATCGCCGCGCAGAGCCAGATCGTCGGCATCAGGCCGAGCGGAGCCTCGAAGATCACCCTGCCCTGGGCCACCGGCGTCCGCGCCAGTGCCTCTTACACGGACCTGGCCTACTGGTGGGGCGGGCGCTACATCGTCTTCTCCACGGCCGGCCAGCTCGTCGTGGGCCCCTCCGACGGCTCCTGGGCGCCCCACCCGCTGCTGACGGACGCCCAGGAGCCGTCCACGGTCTGCGACAACGACCCGACCGTCAGCTCCTCGGGCAAGCTCGCCTTCGAGCGCCGCAAGAACTACGGCTGCTACGACAACGACGGCATCTGGGTCTACGACGCGACGGCGAACACCGTGAAGCGCGTCCTGACCAACGCCGAAGAGCCCGACTACTCCCCGGACGGCAACCGCCTCGCGTTCACCCGGATCGTCGACGGCTGGCGGCAGATCTTCACCGCGAACGCCGACGGCACCGGAGTGAAGCAGCTCACCACCGAAGCCCGCCACCACGGCGCCCCCTCCTGGTCGCCGACCGGCAAGCGGATCGTCTTCGACGCCGACACCTCGAACGACAGCGGCAGCGTGCACACGACGGAGTACGTCGACGTGGCCACCGGCGCGTTCACGAAGGTCGGGGGCCACCAGAGCGGCCACTTCGGCTACAACCCCTCCTGGCAGCCGCTGCGCAAGAACGGCACCGGCCGGGTCTGGGGCACCGACACCTACGACTCCAACATCGCCTCCTCGCACTGGAGTTGGAACACCGTCGGCCAGAGCCGGCCGGGCCTGCTGGACGCCAAGGCCGCGGTGCTGATCAACCGGGACGACTCGGCGTACTCGCTCACCGCGCCCGCACTGGCCGGCAAGAAGCGCGGGCCGGTGCTGATGACCCCGAAGAGCGGGCTGTCGTCGGCGGTGAAGGCCGAACTGAAGCGGACGCTGAAGCCGGGTGCGAACGTCTACCTCGTCGGCGGCACGTCCATCCTCAGCAGCACGGTCTCCTCGCAGGTGACGTCGCTCGGCTTCACCCCCAAGCGCCTTGCGGGCGTGTCCCGTTACTCGACGTCGGTCGCGGTGGCGAAGTCCATCACCAGCAGCCCGGAGTACGTGTTCCTGGCGACCGGCACCGACTACCACTCGGCCCTCGCGGCGGCCTCCGCGGCCGGCTCCGACGGCACGAGCAGCACGGCCACCGTCGTCCTCAACGACGGCAACAAGCTGACCGACTCGGTGAAGGGCTACCTCAACGGCCTGAACCCGGACAAGACCATGGTCATCCCGGTGGGCGCCTCGGCGAAGTACGCGCTGACGCACACGTACCTCTCCCACTGGCCCTCGACGTACACGTACTACCCGATCACCGCGAGCACTCACGAGGCGACCTCGGTCGCCGTCGCCAAGTTCTGGTGGACCGCGCCGAGCCAGGCCGCGCTCGCCTACACCAACACCTGGCGCGGCGGTGTCTCGGCCGGTGCGGCGATGAACGTCTACGGCCCGGTGCTGTGGACCTCGCGCGACACCTTGTCCGGCGACGCGAAGAACTACCTGCTGCGCGAGTCCGCGAGCGTGCAGTTCGTGGCCGGCTTCGGCGGTACGGGATCGATCGCGTCGGGCACGCTGGACACGGCGGGCGCCTCGATCAGTGCGAGCAGCAGCCAGTTCGTCTACCACCCCTACTACAAGGGCGTGGAGCCCGCGGACACGCGGCAGAGCACCTTCGCGCTGCGCACGAACGACGGCGCGGCGCACACGGTGGAGCGGTCCGGACCGATGGGCGCCGAGCCGAACCTGGACGCGCTCAGGACGGTCCGGCACCAGTAGCGGTTGCCGCGCCGGTAGCGGCGGACGGCTTCGCGGGTGCCCCGATCAGCATGGTCGGGGCGCCCGCGACCCGCGTCAGGAACACGGTCGCGGAGTGCGGCCCGTGCCCCTTCGGCAGTACCTTGCGCCGCAACTCCTCCGGCTCCACGGCCGACCCGCGCTTCTTCACCGTCAGCACCCCGACCCCGCGCTCCCGCAGCAGCGCCTTCAACTTCTTGACGCCGAAGGGGAGTTGATCGGTGATCTCGTACGCCGTCGCATACGCAGTCGACCGCAGTTCGTCCGCCGTGACGTAGGCGATGCTCTCGTCGACGAGCCCGCCGTCCAGTTCCTCGGCGACCTCGGCGACCAGATGAGCGCGGATGGCGGCCCCGTCGGGCTCGTACAAGTACCGCCCCACCGGCCGTACTCGAGGATCGGGCAGCCCGCGCCCGCGCAGGACGCGCGGCCCGGGAAGCAGGGTGGCCCGCACGAGCCCCGGCTCCGTGCCGAACCACAGCACGGCCTCCTTCACGTCCCCGCCGTCCGAGATCCACTCGGCCTCCGCCTCGGCGGGTACGGCCTCGTGCGGAATGCCGGGGGCGACCTTCAGCGCGGCTCTTGGTGCCTTCAGGGCCGCCTCGACCGCCCATGACAGCGGCGGCGAGTACGCCTCGGGGTCGAAGATCCGGCCTCGCCCACCGCGCCGCGCCGGGTCCACGAAGACGGCGTCGTACGACGACGTGTCCACCTCCGTCACATCCGTCTCGCGCACCTCGATCAGGTCCCCCAGCCCGAGCGCCTCGGCGTTCGCGCGCGCCACCGCCGCCGTCAGCGGGTCCCGGTCGACGGCGAGGACCCTGATCCCGGCGCGGGCCAGCGCGATCGCGTCGCCGCCGATCCCGCAGCACAGGTCCGCCACGGACCGCACGCCCAGCTCCTCGAACCGCCGGGCGCGGTACGCCGCCACGCTCGTCCGCGTCGACTGCTCGACCCCGTTCGGCGTGAAGAACATCCGCTCCGCGTCCGCGGCCCCGAACTTCGCCGCCGCCCGCTGCCGCAGCCGCGCCTGGCCGAGCGCCGCCGAGACCAGCTCGACCGGGTGCTCGCGGCGCAGCCGGGTCGCGACGGCCAGCTCCTGCGCCGGGTCGGTGCCGCGCACCTCGTCGAGGAGGGCGCGGCCCTCGGGGGTGAGCAGGGCGGCGAAGGAGAGGTCGTTCACCAGGTCATTGTGGGCCAGTCGGTGGACGGTGTGCTTCCGGCCGCGGTGTCGGGGCCCCGCGCGGGCCGTGGCCTGGGAAGATCCGGCCCCATGCGACTAGTAGGACAAAATGAAGAAAACCGCATGAAGCTCGCAGGCCGGGCGCGCCGTCCCGCGCACGCACGGCGCAGGAGACGGCCGCGCGCCCGCGCCCGCGGCGCGATCGCCGTACTCGCCGTAGCCGCCCTCGCCTCCGGCTGCGCCGAGAACGCCCCCAGCGCCCGTGTACGGCCCGCCCCCGGCCAACAGCCACTGAAGGCACCGCCCGCGCGCGCCCTGGACACGTACGCCTCCCACCTGCGCGCCGCGTACGCCGCGCGCGTGGCCGCGGCGAAGCGCTGGGGCCTGGCGAAGGTGCCGCTCGCGGCACCGGCACCCCCGGCGCACAAGCCGCTGATCAGGGCACGCAAGGGCTTCGAGGTGGACGGCCAGGAGGATCTGCCCCCGGTCTTCACCACCATCCCCACCAAGGACAGGGTCGTCTTCCTGACCATCGACGACGGCGCCGAGAAGGACCCGGCGTTCCTGCGGATGATGAGCGAGCTGCGGATCCCGTACACCGCCTTCCTCAGCGACTACCTGGTGAAGGACAACTACGGCTACTTCAAGAAGATGCGGGACCGCGGTGTCGTGCTGAACAACCACACCCTCCACCACCCGTACCTTCCCGGACTCTCCTACGAGCGTCAGAAGCACGAGATCTGCGGCATGCAGGACATCATGGCCAAGCAGTACGGAAAGCGCCCGAAGCTCTTCCGCCCGCCCTATGGCAACTACAACGAGGACACCCTGCGTGCGGCGAAGTCCTGCGGCATCAAGTACGCCCCGATCTGGGACGAGGAGGTCTACGTCGACCACTGGGAGTACCGCGAGTGGGACCAGGACCTGCACCCCGGCGACATCGTCCTCACCCACTTCCGCGGCCGGAAGGACTGGAAGGGGACCATGCCCGACATGGTCCGCCGCTTCCTGAAGAAGGTCACGGACGAGGGCTACGCGGTGGCGCGACTGGAGGACTACCTGTGAAGGACCGACCATGAGGCCGCGCGCCCTGGCCGCCGCGCTGCTCGCCCCCCTGCTGCTCGCCCCGCTGGCCGGCTGCGCCCAGTCCGTCGACCCCATCGAACGCCTGGGCAAGAAGGCCGCACAGCGGGTCCGCCCGCACGGCCCGACCGTCGCCGACTACCGCCGCCGAGGCCTGCCCGCCCCCCACGCCCCGACACGCCCCTCCTCACCCACACCGTCGCCCACGAAGGCGCCCACGAGACCGCCCACGCCGACGCTCCGGCCGCGTTAGCCCGCCAGGCGCCTGACCGGCGGGGGTTTCGGCTCGTCCGGCGTGCGAGACCGGTGGCATTTCAGCCCGTCCGGCGTTTGAGGCCGGTGGTATTTCAGCCCGTCCGGCGTTTGAGGACGAGCGCGTCAGCGCGACACGGGGGTCTGGGGGCGGAGCCCCCAGGGGCGGCCCACCCCGGCCCCGGGCGCCCAAAACCTGCCGCCGCGCCGCAGGCAATTGGCACTCCGCTTGACCGAGTGCTAATCGCGGTCATAGTCTCGGGTCTGGCACTCCCCCCTGGAGAGTGCCAATAGCGACGGGCAGATCCGGCACCCGCGACGACGGATCCACCTGGTCGCCACCTCAGACAGTTAACCCCGTGAGATCTCCGAAGGGGGAGGTCGGATCGTGACGACCACCAGCTCCAAGGTTGCCATCAAGCCGCTCGAGGACCGCATTGTGGTCCAGCCGCTCGACGCCGAGCAGACCACGGCCTCTGGCCTGGTCATTCCGGACACCGCCAAGGAGAAGCCCCAGGAGGGCGTCGTCCTGGCCGTGGGCCCGGGCCGCTTCGAGAACGGCGAGCGCCTGCCGCTCGACGTGAAGGTCGGCGACATCGTGCTGTACAGCAAGTACGGCGGCACCGAGGTGAAGTACAGCGGCGAGGAGTACCTCGTCCTCTCGGCTCGCGACGTGCTCGCGATCATCGAGAAGTAGTTCACCTTTAAGCAAATAGTGCTTTGAACTGCGCCCCTGGCCCCCGCAATCGCTGAGAAGCCGGGTGCCTGGGGCGCAGTTTCGTTCTCCCTAGATTTCCGAGAGGGCTGAATCGCTCCCATGGCGAAGATCCTGAAGTTCGACGAGGACGCCCGTCGCGCCCTCGAGCGCGGCGTCAACAAGCTTGCCGACACGGTCAAGGTGACGATCGGCCCCAAGGGCCGCAACGTCGTCATCGACAAGAAGTTCGGCGCCCCCACCATCACCAACGACGGTGTCACGATCGCCCGCGAGGTCGAGCTCGACGACCCGTACGAGAACCTCGGCGCCCAGCTGGTGAAGGAGGTGGCGACCAAGACCAACGACATCGCGGGTGACGGTACGACCACCGCCACCGTGCTGGCCCAGGCGCTCGTCCGCGAGGGTCTGCGCAACGTCGCGGCCGGCGCGTCGCCCGCCCTCCTGAAGAAGGGCATCGACGCCGCGGTCAAGGCCGTGTCCGAGGAGCTCCTCGAGACCGCCCGTCCGATCGACGACAAGTCGGACATCGCCGCCGTCGCAGCGCTCTCCGCGCAGGACTCGCAGGTCGGCGAGCTCATCGCCGAGGCGATGGACAAGGTCGGCAAGGACGGTGTCATCACCGTCGAGGAGTCCAACACCTTCGGCCTGGAGCTGGACTTCACCGAGGGCATGGCCTTCGACAAGGGCTACCTGTCCCCGTACATGGTGTCCGACCAGGAACGTATGGAGGCCGTCCTCGACGACCCGTACATCCTGATCCACCAGGGCAAGATCAGCTCCATCCAGGACCTGCTGCCGCTGCTTGAGAAGGTCATCCAGACCAACGCCTCCAAGCCGCTGCTGATCATCGCCGAGGACGTCGAGGGCGAGGCCCTGTCGACCCTGGTCGTGAACAAGATCCGCGGCACGTTCAACGCGGTCGCGGTCAAGGCCCCCGGCTTCGGTGACCGCCGCAAGGCCATGCTCGGCGACATCGCCACCCTCACCGGTGGTCAGGTCATCGCCGAGGAGGTCGGCCTCAAGCTCGACCAGGTCGGCCTGGACGTGCTGGGCACCGCCCGCCGCGTCACGGTCACCAAGGACGACACGACCATCGTCGACGGCGGCGGCGACAGCGCCGACGTCTCGGGCCGCGTCAACCAGATCAAGGCCGAGATCGAGAACACGGACTCCGACTGGGACCGCGAGAAGCTCCAGGAGCGCCTCGCGAAGCTGGCCGGCGGCGTGTGCGTGATCAAGGTCGGCGCCGCCACCGAGGTGGAGCTGAAGGAGAAGAAGCACCGTCTGGAGGACGCCATCTCCGCGACCCGCGCCGCGGTCGAGGAGGGCATCGTCTCCGGTGGTGGCTCCGCGCTCGTCCACGCCGTGAAGGTCCTGGAGGGCAACCTCGACAAGACCGGCGACGAGGCCACCGGTGTCGCGGTCGTGCGCCGCGCCGCTGTCGAGCCGCTGCGCTGGATCGCCGAGAACGCCGGCCTGGAGGGTTACGTCATCACCTCCAAGGTCGCCGAGCTCGACAAGGGCCAGGGCTTCAACGCCGCGACCGGCGAGTACGGCGACCTGGTCAAGCAGGGCGTCATCGACCCGGTCAAGGTCACCCGCTCCGCCCTGGAGAACGCCGCCTCCATCGCCTCCCTGCTCCTCACGACCGAGACCCTGGTCGTCGAGAAGCCGGCCGAGGAGGAGGCCGAGGCCGGTCACGGCCACGGGCACTCCCACTGACGTACGTCGGTAGGTAAGCGGCAGGAAGGCCCGGCACTCCAGGAGTGCCGGGCCTTTCCGCTGCCGTACTACTGCTCCAAGGCGTCCAGCGCCCCGAGTTGGGCCATCAGTCCGAGCCGGTCGTACTCCCACCAGCCCTCGACGATCTTGCCGTCCTCACGGCAGCGGAAGATCGTCGAGCCGGTCATGGAGACCTTCCTGCCGGTCGCCGCAAGGCCCATGAAGTCACCCTTGTGGGTGCCGCTCCAGGTCCAGCGGGTGCAGACCCGGTCGCCCTCGGAGATCTGGTCCTCCACGGTGAACGTGAACGAGAACCCGCCGCGCCACATCTCCATCTCGCGCCGTATCGCGTCCCGCCCCATGGTGTCCTGCTCGTTGGCGGGGTCGTGGTCGTGGTAGTCCTCGGCGATCAGGCCGTCGAGCGGCGGGAGTTCACCGCTGGTGCCCATCTCCTCGAAGAGTCTGCGGATGTTCACCGCGTACAGATCGTCGTCCCGCACCACGTCCAGATCGGTGAACGTCGGCATCTCGTCGCACAGCGAGACCATCTCCCGGAAGATCCGGTCGGTCTCCGGCAGATTCGAGTTCCGCATCGCTTCCTCGTACGACGGGAACTCCACGATCTCGATGAAGTGGGAGTCGTCGGACCGGTCCTTCCCGATGACGCTGTGCGTCGCGGTCCGCTTCCCCTTGGTCTGCTCGACCCATGTGTCCATCAGCCGGTCCATCTCGTCGAACCGACTGGTCCTGCAGTCTATGAGCTGCACAAATGTCATGGCGCCGCCTCCGGCCCCCCTGGGTCCGGTCGATGACCTCATTGTCCCACCGGTACGGCGACGCCACCCTGCGCCATGACAGCTCGTACGTCCCCCGGCTACTGAGGCCCGTACTTCCGCCCCGTCCTCGACGTGACCCCGCCCAGCAGCGCACGCGGCGTCACCTTCACCACGCCCATGAGCGCCTTGTAGCGCGGGTCCGGAATGGACAGCGACCTGCCGCGCGCCAGGTCCCCGAGCGCCGCCGCGACCAGCTTGTCCGCGTCCAGCCACATCCACTTGGGGATGTTGTCGGTGCCCATCCCGGCACGCTCGTGGAACTCGGTGCGCACGAAGCCGGGGCACAGCGCCATCAGCCGTACGCCACTGCCCGCCAGGTCCTTCGCCGCGCCCTGCGTGAACTGCACGACCCACGCCTTGGACGCCCCGTACGTACCGCGCGGCACGAAAGCGGCCACCGAGGCGACGTTGACGACACCGCCCCGGCCGCGCTCCCGCATGGCCTCGGTCGCGGCGGAGGTCAGCCGGAGCACCGCCTCGCAGTGCACCTTGAGCATCTTCAGCTCGTCGGCCATCGACACGTCGAGGTAGCGGCCCTTGTTGCCGAAGCCCGCGTTGTTCACCAGCAGGTCGACGGCGTTCTTGCGGTCGCCCAGCCGCGCGGCCACGGCTTCGATGCCGTCGTCCGTCGCCAGGTCGGCCGTCAGCACCTCCGCCTCGATGCCGTGCCGGTCGTGCAGTTCGGTGGCCTGCTCACGCAGCCGCTTGGTGTCGCGCGCCACAAGGACGAGGTTGTGGCCATCGGCCGCGAGGCGCCGTGCGAAGGCGGCGCCGATGCCCGCGGTCGAACCCGTAATCAGAGCCGTTGTCATGGGGAAAGATTAGTGACCTCGTCGAGGCCCTCCACGCCCACCGGGCCGCCTTCTCACGGACCCGACGCAAAGTCCTTGCAGGCCCTGCGAGTTGAGCGACACGGCGGCTCAGCGAGGGCTGACCCCGTGCTTCGCCACGTACTCCTGAGCGTTCTTCCGCGCCTCCGGATGCAGCGCGTCACCCGCCGCCGGCAGCCGCGGCAGCAGCCCCCGTTCGAGGGTGACGGCGCGGAACTGGAGGGCGACCGTCACGTCGTGGTCCGGCCGGTGCACGATCTCGATCGGGTCGCCGGAGCGGATCTCGCCCGGCTCGACCACCCGCAGATAGGCGCCGGGTGCACCCTTGTGGGTGAAGCGCCGCACCCAGCGCCGCTCGCCGAGATGCTCCTGGAACGTACGGCAGGGGATGCGGCCGCAGGTGACCTCCAGGATCACGTCGGAGCCGATGCGCCAGCGCTCGCCGATCAGCGCGCCGGACACGTCGAGCCCCTCGGTCGTGAGGTTCTCGCCGAAGGAGCCGCTGGGCAGCGCCCGGTCGAGCTCCCGCTCCCAGCCGTCGAGGTCCTCGCGCGCGACCGCGTACACGGCCTGGTCGTCGCCGCCGTGGTGGCGCGTGTCGCACACCGCGTCCCCGGCCAGCCCGCTCGCGCCGATCCCCTTGGGCCCGGGCGCCGCTATGCGCACCGGTCCGTCGACCGGCTGCTTGTCGATGCCGGTCAGGCCCTCCGGCTGGTCCGTATAGGTGACAGCCTGCGGACGGCCCAGGTTCAGCGACAGAAGCTTCATACGAGCACGCTAGGCGATTCCCGGCAAAGCCACGACGCATTATTCGGCGCCGTACCCAAGGTTCGCTTATGCTCGAAGGGTGATCGAGGCCCGTCATCTCCGTGTTCTGCGCGCCGTCGCCGCCACCGGCTCCTTCTCGGCGGCCGGGCGGGAACTGGGCTGCACCCAGCCCGCCGTCAGCCAGCAGATGAAGGCGCTCGAATCCTCCGTGGGCACCACGCTGCTGATCCGCACGGGCCGCGAGATGCGGCTGACCCAGGCCGGCGAGGCGCTGGTCCGGCACGCCGCGGGCATCATCGCCGGACTCACGGCCGCCGAGGAGGAGGTCGCCGCGATCGCGGGCCTGCGCGCCGGCCGCGTCCGCCTCGTCTCCTTCCCGAGCGGCAGCTCCACTCTCGTCCCCACCGCCCTCGCCGCCCTGCGCGCCGAACACCCCGGCACCCGCGTCTCCCTGGAGGAGGCAGAGCCGCCGCGCTCGGTCGAGATGCTGCGCGAGGGCGACTGCGACATCGCGCTCGCCTTCCGCTACGAGGGCGCCGCGACGGAGGGCGGCACGGGTGAGTGGGACGACCTGGTCGTACGGCCGCTGCTGAGGGACCGGCTCGTCGGGCTGGTCCCCGAGGGGCACCGGCTGGCCCGCGCCGGCTCGGTCGCGATCGGCGAACTCGCCGGTGACCCGTGGATCGCGGGCTGCCCGCGCTGCCGCGGACAGCTCGTCGAGGTCTGCCGGACCGCGGGTTTCGTGCCCCGCATCGACTTCGCCACCGACGACTACCCGGCCGTGGTCGGCCTGGTCGGCGCCGGTCTCGGCGTGGCGGTCCTCCCGGAGCTCGCCATCGAGTCCGTACGACCCAAGGGGGCCCGCACGGTGACGGTGGAGCCCGCGGTCCGGCGGGAGATCGTCGCGCTCACCCTGCCGGATCTGGCCCAGGTGCCCGCGGTGGCGGCGACCCTCGATCACCTCGCGGGGGCCGCGGAGCGCTGAACTCCCGGCGGGAGACAGGCTCGAAGACTTCAGAGGCGGGCTCGAAAGCTTCAGAGGCGAACTCCAAGGCTTCAGAGGCGAACTCCAAGGCTTCAAAAGAAGGGGCACGCGTAAGCGTGCCCAACGGGGAGAAACGTTCCTTCAGTTGTGCATCTGGTGCGTCGGGCCACCGACGCCCGACGCTGACGCCGACGCCGAGACGAGCCGGTTGCGCGCCCGCCCCATGAGTTCCTCACGTTCGTCCTCGGTCAGCCCGCCCCACACGCCGTACGGCTCGCGCACCGCCAGTGCGTGGGCCGCGCACTGCGCGCGGACCGGGCATCTCATGCAGACCTCTTTGGCCGAGTTCTCACGTGCGCTCCGTGCCGCACCGCGCTCGCCCTCGGGGTGAAAGAAGAGCGAGCTGTCGACCCCGCGGCACGCCGCGAGGAGCTGCCAGTCCCAGAGGTCCGCGTTCGGACCGGGAAGGCGGGAGAAATCTGCCATTGCGTGTCCCCTTGTTGCCGTTCTGGGCCGTTATGTGCCTACCGACCGTACAACTACGATCTAAGGAGATGAAAATATGACTCATTGCGAATCTAGCCTTAGACACCAGCGAAAGGGAAGAAAAACGGCCAAACGGGGCATAGCTTGTGATGAAAGCTTGTGGGTCCGTTGTGCATGTCTCCACCGTTACTGCGCCCTCACGTAGAGTGCCGAAGATGGATGACAGCCCCGTAACTCTTTCGAGTGACCGTCGTTGAGAGTGCGAGGCGGTTGAAAAGTACAAGCGCTCGGGCAGACGGTCCTATCCGTCGGCGAGTATCGACCGCACAGGTGACGATTTCGTACCAGCCTGGAGGCTCAAGGTGACGCGCATCAGCTGCGGAGGGCGGCCATGACATCCGTCCTCGTCTGCGACGACTCCCCGCTTGCCCGAGAGGCGCTCCGCCGCGCGGTCGCGACCGTGCCCGGCGTCGAGCGTGTGACGACGGCGGCCAACGGCGAGGAAGTCCTCCGCCGCTGGGGTGCCGACCGTTCGGACCTGATTCTGATGGACGTACGCATGCCCGGACTGGGCGGCGTCGAGACGGTCCGGCGGCTGCTGTCCGCCGACCCCGGTGCGCGCATCATCATGCTCACCGTCGCCGAGGACCTGGACGGCGTGGCGCTCGCCGTCGCCGCCGGAGCCCGCGGCTATCTGCACAAGGACGCCTCGCGCGCCGAACTGCGGGCCACCGTGACGCAGGCGCTCGCCGACCCGACCTGGCGGCTCGCGCCGCGCAGACTGCGGTCGGCCGAGATGGGTGCCGCGCCGACCCTGACCGCGCGGGAGATCCAGGTCCTTGAGGGTATGAGTCACGGCCGCTCCAACGCGGAGATCGGCCGCGAGCTGTTCCTCTCCGAGGACACGGTGAAGACGCACGCCAGGCGGCTGTTCAAGAAGCTCGGCGCCTCGGACCGCGCGCACGCAGTGGCGCTCGGTTTCCGGTGGGGCCTGGTCCGCTAGGTGAGCCTCAGCGGGGGTACGGAATTCCCCGCCTACCGCATGGTGGGCGGGGTTGGCAAAAGGACCCGCCGAGTGTCCGCTGCTCGTTTCGCCGCCGATGCCGCATGCTTGAGGTGTGGAGTTCCTCGGGGACGAGTCGGGCGAGCGGAAGGGGAGGGCGCAGGAGATGAGTTCCGGCGCACCTGCTCATAACGCTTCGGTGCACAACTACGGACGCGGTGCCACGGACAGGACGACGCCGAGGCACCATGGACCGATGCGCGATGACGAGACGACGGTGATCGGTGCGCTCGTCCATCGCGCTGTGGACGGTGACGAACAGGCCACACACGATCTGCTCGCCCATGTCCACCCACTGGCGTTGCGCTACTGCCGCACCCGTCTGTCCCGGCTCCCGGGCGACGCGCGGCACTTCGTGGAGGACCTGGCGCAGGAGGTCTGCGTCGCCGTACTCCTCGCGCTGCCGCGCTACAAGGACACCGGACGCCCCTTCGAGGCTTTCGTCTTCGCGATCGCCGCGCACAAGGTCGCCGACCTCCAGCGTGCCGCGATGCGCCACCCCGGTTCGACCGCCGTGCCCTCGGACGAGATGCCCGAGCGGCCCGACGACTCCCTCGGTCCCGAGGAGCGCGCCCTGCTCAGCAGCGACGCCGAGTGGGCCAAGAAACTCATGGCCAACCTCCCGGAGAACCAGCGCGAGCTGCTTCTCCTGCGCATCGCCGTCGGCCTCACCGCCGAGGAGACGGGCCAGATGTTGGGAATGTCACCGGGTGCGGTGCGGGTGGCGCAGCACAGGGCGCTGAGCCGGTTGCGGGCGCTCGCCGAGCAGTAGGCGGTCGCCCGACACATGCCTTCGGGCCGCGGATGAAACGGGCGGCCCCCGACTCCGTACGAACATACGAAGATCGGGGTCACCCTGAACCGTGGAATGAGAGACCCCCGCTTCCCGTTAGCATGGACATCCGCACCGATCAAGGCCATTTGGGGAAGGTGTCATGACTGCCAACGTCGACGGAGTGCCCGCCAAATTCGCGACACTCGGGCTGACCTACGACGACGTGCTGCTGCTGCCGGGCTCGTCGGACATGGCGCCCGACCAGATCGACACCGCCTCGTACGTCTCCAGGAACGTGCGGGTGAACATCCCGCTGCTGTCCGCCGCCATGGACAAGGTCACCGAGTCGCGCATGGCGATCGCGATGGCCCGTCAGGGCGGCGTCGGTGTTCTGCACCGCAATCTGTCCATCGAGGACCAGGCCAACCAGGTCGACCTGGTGAAGCGCTCCGAGTCCGGCATGGTCACCGACCCGATCACGGTGCACCCGGACGCGACGCTCACCGAGGCCGACGCGATCTGCGCCAAGTTCCGCATCTCCGGTGTGCCGGTCACCGACGGCTCCGGCAAGCTGCTGGGCATCGTCACCAACCGTGACATGGCCTTCGAGACGGACCGCTCCCAGCAGGTGCGCGACGTCATGACGCCGATGCCGCTGGTCACCGGCAAGGTCGGCATCTCCGGCGCCGACGCCATGGAGCTGCTGCGCCGCCACAAGATCGAGAAGCTTCCGCTGGTCGACGACTCGGGCGTCCTCAAGGGCCTCATCACGGTCAAGGACTTCGTGAAGGCGGAGAAGTACCCGAACGCCGCGAAGGACGGGGAGGGCCGCCTCCTCGTCGGCGCGGCCGTCGGCGTTGCCGGCGACGCCTTCGAGCGCGCCCAGGCCCTCATCGAGGCGGGCGTCGACTTCATCGTCGTCGACACCGCGCACGGCCACTCCCGCCTGGTCGGCGACATGGTCGCCAAGATCAAGTCGAACTCCGGCGGCGTCGACGTCATCGGCGGCAACATCGCCACCCGTGACGGCGCGCAGGCGCTCATCGACGCGGGCGTCGACGGCATCAAGGTCGGGGTGGGCCCCGGCTCCATCTGTACGACCCGCGTGGTCGCCGGCATCGGCGTACCGCAGGTGACGGCCATCTACGAAGCGTCGCTCGCCGCGAAGGCGGCCGGGATCCCGGTCATCGGCGACGGTGGCCTGCAGTACTCGGGCGACATCGCGAAGGCCCTGGTCGCCGGTGCCGACACGGTGATGCTGGGCTCGCTGCTCGCGGGCTGCGAGGAGTCGCCGGGCGAGCTGCTCTTCATCAACGGCAAGCAGTTCAAGTCGTACCGCGGCATGGGCTCCCTGGGCGCCATGCAGTCCCGCGGCGAGCAGCGCTCCTTCTCCAAGGACCGCTACTTCCAGGAGGGTGTCGCCTCCGACGAGAAGCTCGTCCCCGAGGGCATCGAGGGCCAGGTGCCCTACCGCGGCCCGCTCTCCGCGGTCGTCCACCAGCTGGTCGGCGGACTGCGCCAGTCGATGTTCTACGTCGGCGGCCGCACCGTTCCGGAGCTGCAGGACAACGGCCGGTTCGTCCGGATCACCTCGGCGGGCCTCAAGGAGAGCCACCCGCACGACATCCAGATGACGGTCGAGGCGCCGAACTACAGCCGCAACAAGTAGTCGCACGGCGCCGTAAACGGCGTCCACGCGCGCGTGAAGGGCGGCCTCGGGGGTTCCGGGGCCGCCCTTGTCGTATGCGTCGGGGATACTGGGAGGCGCAGAAGCGAAGAGGGAAAGGCCACACACGTGACTGAGATCGAGATCGGGCGCGGCAAGCGCGGCCGCCGGGCGTACGCCTTCGACGACATCGCCGTCGTCCCGAGCCGCCGTACGCGAGACCCGAAGGAGGTCTCGATCGCCTGGCAGATCGACGCCTACCGCTTCGAGCTGCCGTTCCTGGCCGCCCCGATGGACTCGGTCGTCTCCCCGGCCACCGCGATCCGCATCGGCGAGCTGGGCGGCCTGGGCGTCCTGAACCTCGAAGGCCTGTGGACGCGGTACGAGGACCCGCAGCCGCTGCTCGACGAGATCGCCGGGCTGGACGCGGAGACCGCGACCCGCCGCCTCCAGGAGATCTACGCGGCTCCCATCAAGGAGGAGCTGATCGGGCAGCGCATCAAGGAGGTGCGCGACTCGGGCGTCGTCACCGCCGCCGCGCTCTCCCCGCAGCGCACGGCGCAGTTCTCCAAGGCCGTCGTCGACGCGGGCGTGGACATCTTCGTCATCCGCGGTACGACGGTGTCGGCCGAGCACGTCTCCGGTGCCGCCGAGCCGCTGAACCTGAAGCAGTTCATCTACGAGCTGGACGTCCCGGTCATCGTCGGCGGTTGCGCCACGTACACCGCGGCCCTGCACCTGATGCGTACAGGTGCGGCCGGTGTCCTCGTCGGCTTCGGCGGCGGCGCCGCGCACACCACGCGCAACGTGCTGGGCATCCAGGTCCCGATGGCGACGGCGGTGGCGGATGTCGCCGCGGCACGCCGTGACTACATGGACGAGTCCGGCGGCCGGTACGTGCACGTCATCGCGGACGGCGGTGTCGGCTGGTCCGGCGACCTCCCCAAGGCGATCGCCTGCGGCGCCGACTCGGTGATGATGGGCTCCCCGCTGGCCCGCGGCACGGACGCGCCGGGCAAGGGCCACCACTGGGGCATGGAGGCCGTCAACGAGGAGCTGCCGCGCGGCAAGAAGGTCGACCTCGGCACCGTCGGCACCATCGAGGAGATCCTCACGGGCCCCTCGCACATCCCCGACGGCTCCATGAACATCTTCGGCGCCCTTCGCCGCGCCATGGCCACCACCGGCTACAGCGAGCTGAAGGAGTTCCAGCGCGTCGAGGTGACGGTGGCGGACTCGCAGCACAAGCGCTGACCCCGCACGACGCGAAAGGCCCGCCCACCTCTTGGTGGACGGGCCTTTTCGCGTACTGCCGGGGTCGTCAGGCCCCGGCCTTGCGCGCACTGGAGAAGGCCACGTACGCGGCGATCGCGAAGAAGAGGAAGGTCAGCGGGTCGGCCTCGGCCTTCCAGGCCTCCTGGACGAGGCTGAAGTTGTCGAAGAACAGCTCGCTGAAGCCGACGCCCAGGTCCTTGGCGCCGATCATCGCCTCGCCGACCAACTGGCCGAGGTAGACCGAGCCCAGCGACAGGACGGCGCTGACCACCGGCAGGATCGGGTTGCGGCCACCGACGCGGCCGGCGGCGATGCCGATCAGGAAGCCGACGCCGACGGCGGCATAGCCGATCTCGTGCTTGGTGGCGCCGATGATGACGCCGTACAGGCCCGCGGCGACCAGCGCCGCGCCGACGGCCGCGGCCAGACCGAGGACCAGGTTGTTGCGCACCGGGGCGGCCGGGGCCATCGGGGCCATCGGGAAGCCGGCCTGGGGCGGCGCGGCCTGGTACGGGGCCGCCGGGGCGGTGGGCTGGCCGGGCTGGCCCGCGTACGGGTTGTCGGCCGGTGGACCGGACGGCGGCGGCGTGGGCTGACTCATGTGGTTCCCCCCAGGGACGCAGGCGTGCGCGGGGACACGCCAGGGATGTGAGCGCACTTGTGTGCGAGAGCTGCCGCACATTAGCAGGCGCGTACGACATCCGGACACGCGGATTTCCGTGCCCTCGAAGGGGTCAGAGCCGGTGTGCCGCCCCGGTGGGAGTCGCTCCCCTTGTGTCCAGCAGGAGTTGGGCTTTGACCGACAGCCCTTGGAGATCGTACGTGCGGTGCTGCTGGAGCAGGATCGTCAGGTCGGCGTCGGCGGCCGCCTCGTAGAGGGAGTCGGCGCGCGGGACGGGACGGTCGAGCACGCTCCAGGCGGGGACGTGCGGGTCGTGGTAGCTGACGGACGCGCCGAGTTCCATCAGGCGGACGGCGATCTCGTGGGCGGCGGTGCCCTGTTGGTCGGCAAGGTCCGCCTTGTACGTGACGCCGAGAAGGAGCACGCGTGCGCCGCGGGCCGACTTGCCGTGCTCGTTCAGGAGCGTGGCGGCACGCTGGATGACGTACTGCGGCATATGGCTGTTGACCTGCTGGGCGAGTTCGACCATGCGCAGAGTACGGCCCGCGTGGCCGGTCAGGTCCTGGGGGACCGCGTGACCGCCGACCCCGGGGCCGGGCCGGAACGCCTGGAAGCCGAACGGCTTGGTCTCCGCGCAGCGGATGACGTCCCACAGATCGACGCCCAACTCATGGCACAGGACGGCCATTTCGTTGACCAGGGCGATGTTGACGTGCCGGAAGTTCGTCTCCAGGAGCTGCACGGTCTCCGCTTCGCGGGGTCCACGCGCGCGTACCACCTTGTCGGTGAGGCGCCCGTAGAAGGCGGCGGCCGACTCGGTGCAGGCGGGGGTCAGGCCGCCGATGACCTTCGGGGTGTTGGCGGGGCCGAAGTCGCGGTTGCCGGGGTCGACGCGGCTCGGCGAGTACGCGAGATGGAAGTCGCGGCCCGCGCGCAGCCCGGAGCCCTCTTCGAGGAGGGGGCGCAGGAACTCCTCGGTGGTGCCGGGCTGTACCGGCGACTCCAGGATGACCGTGGTGTGCGGACGCAGCCGGGCGGCCAGTGTGCGGGCGGCGGCGGCCACCTGGGTGAGGTCGAGGCCGCCGTCGGCGCCCTGCGGGGTCGGCGCGCAGATGACAGCGGTGCGGACCCGCCCGAGTTCGACGGGGTTGCTGGTCGGCCGGAATCCCCCTGCGAGCATCCGGCGCAGTTCGGCGGGGGTGAGCGAGCCGCCTTCCGGCCCGGTCTTGTAGCCGAGCGTGGGGATGCCGGCGGCGACGGCGGCCTGGGCCAGGGGCAGGCCGAGATGTCCGAGTCCGATGACGGCGAGATCTGCGGGCATGGAGTGGGCCGTCCTTCCCAGTAGCCGAAGCGGGACAGGTGCGCAAGCCCTGTGGACAGGATGGGCGAGCGCAATGTCAGACTAGGAGTAAATATGACCGATTTACGGGATTGGTTGAGCGAGTTTCCGTGAGTGTTGTCCACAGGCTGCGGGTGGGTAGTGGCCGAAGACGGGCAACGCGGTCAGAATTTGGGCATGGGGGACGTGGACCGAGCCCCGCCGGACAGGTGTGGCCAGCGCGACAGACAGCGGGAGGCAGCGGTGAGGACAGCAACACTTGGGCCTGCGGAGCGAGCCGAGTCACTTGCGGCCATGGCCGAGCGCGAGCTGGATGTGCTGGTCGTGGGCGCGGGAGTGGTCGGTGCGGGCACCGCGCTCGATGCCGTGACACGCGGCCTGTCCACCGGCCTGGTGGAGGCGCGTGACTGGGCGTCGGGCACGTCGAGCCGGTCCAGCAAGCTGATCCACGGCGGCCTGCGCTATCTCGAAATGCTCGACTTCGCGCTCGTACGCGAGGCGCTGAAGGAGCGCGGACTGCTGCTGGAGCGGCTGGCCCCGCACCTCGTGAAGCCCGTCCCGTTCCTCTACCCGCTCCAGCACAAGGGCTGGGAGCGGCTGTACGCGGGAGCGGGCGTCGCCCTCTACGACGGCATGTCGATGGCACGCGGACACGGCCGCGGCCTGCCCATGCACCGTCACCTCTCCCGTCGCCGCGCCCTGCGCGTCGCCCCCGCCCTGAAGAAGGACGCACTGGTCGGAGCGCTGCAGTACTACGACGCGCAGATGGACGACGCCCGTTACGTCGCGACGCTGGTGCGCACGGCCGCCTCGTACGGCGCGAAGGTCGCCAACCGCGCCCGCGTCACCGGCTTCCTGCGCGAGGGCGAACGGGTGGTCGGTGCCAAGGTGCAGGACGTCGAGGGAGGCGGGGAGTACGAGATCCGCGCCAAGCAGGTCGTGAACGCCACGGGCGTGTGGACGGACGACACCCAGGCGATGGTGGGGGAGCGGGGCCAGTTCCACGTACGGGCGTCCAAGGGCATCCATCTGGTCGTACCGAAGGACCGGATCAAATCGACGACCGGGCTGATCCTGCGCACCGAGAAGTCCGTGCTCTTCGTGATCCCCTGGGGGCGGCACTGGATCGTCGGCACGACCGACACCGACTGGGACCTCGACAAGGCGCATCCGGCGGCGTCCAGCGCGGACCTCGACTATCTGCTGGAGCACGTGAACTCGGTGCTCGCCGTGCCCCTCACGCGCGACGACGTCCAGGGGGTGTACGCGGGACTGCGCCCGCTGCTCGCCGGTGAGTCGGACGCCACCAGCAAGCTGTCGCGCGAGCACACCGTGGCGCATCCGGTGCCGGGGCTGGTGGTTGTGGCGGGCGGCAAGTACACGACGTACCGGGTGATGGCCAAGGACGCGGTGGACGAGGCGGTGCACGGCCTCGACCAGCGGGTCGCCGAGTGCGTCACCGAGGACGTGCCGCTGCTCGGGGCGGAGGGATACCGGGCGCTGTGGAACGCGCGAGCGCGGATCGCGGCGCGCACCGGACTTCATGTGGTGCGCGTGGAACACCTGTTGAACCGCTTCGGAGCCCTCGCCGAGGAGGTGCTCGACCTCATCGCAGCCAACCCCGCGCTGGGCGTCGCCCTGCCGGCCGCCGAGGACTATCTGAAGGCCGAGATCGTCTACGCCGCCTCGCACGAAGGGGCCCGGCACCTGGACGACGTGCTCACCCGGCGGACGCGGATCTCGATCGAGACCTTCGACCGGGGCACGCGCAGCGCCCGCGAGGCCGCCGAACTGATGGCGCCGGTGCTCGGCTGGGACAAGGACCAGATCGAGCGGGAGGTCGAGCACTACGAGAAGCGGGTGGAGGCCGAGCGCGAGTCGCAGCGCCAGCCGGACGACCTCACGGCGGACGCGGCGCGGCTGGGGGCGCCGGACATCGTGCCGTTGTAGGGCCGTGCCCGGGCGGGGCCCGTCACTTCGAACGGGCCCGTCATGCCGGGCGTCCGTCATGCCGGACGCCCGTCATGCCGGACGGGCCTGTGTCGGCCGGGCTTTCACTCGAACGGGTGTCGTGAGCTGGGATCTTTGCTCGAAACCCGTCCGTTCTACGGGGTGCGGGGGCAGAACTCGGCGGCGAGCAGCGCGGGTTCGAGGTCCGGTTCTGCGATCCCGTCCGTGTTCACCCGGAAGGTGAGGACACGACGACCGTCGACGGTGGCAGCGGTGCGCACGTAGCTGCCGGAGATCCGGCCGTTGTGCCCCCACACCGTGGTGCCGCACGGAAGTTTCACAGGGAAGAGGCCCATGCCGTACGAGCCGTGTGCGGTCCGGGTGTTGAGCATGTCGCGCAGTCCGCTCGGCGGTAGGAGCTCGCCGCCGAGCAGGGCGGCGTAGAAGCGGTCCAGGTCGTCGAGGGTGGTGACCAGCTCGCCCGCCGCGCCGGCCACGCGCGGGTCGAGATCGGTGACGTCCGAGCCGTCGGCGGCGTACGCGCGGCCGTGCGGCGTCGGCAGGGAGGAGCGGGCGCCCGGGAAGGAGGTGCCCTTCAGACGGAGGGGAGCGATGATGCGGCGCTCGGCCTCGGCGGCGTACGAGCGGCCGGTGACCTGCTGAACGACCATGCCGAGCAGGACGTAGTTGGTGTTCGAGTAGGCGAAGCGGCCGCGGTCGGCCGGGGGGTGGGTGAGGGCGATGCGTACGGCCTGAAGCGGGGACACGGGGACGGTGCCTGCGGTGTCCGCGGTGAAGTCGTGGAGGCCGCTGGTGTGGGTGAGCAGGGCGCGCAGGGTCAGACGGCGGCCGTCGTTGCCCGCGCCGCGGACCAGGCCGGGAAGGTGGGCGTCCACGGAGTCGGACAGGGACAGCCGGTGCTCGGCGGCCAGTTGCAGCACGACCGTCGCGAGGAACGTCTTGGTGATGCTGCCGGCGCGGAAGTGGTCGGCGCGAGCGATTCCGTTGCCCGCCCGGGCGAAGTGCGAGCCGGATTCCTCGCGGGCCAGCAGCGCCGCCGCCGGGGCCTTGCCACGGGTGACGAGGAGGGCGAGCGCGGTGTCCGAGGCGGGCGGCGCGGGCGCCTGGGAGCCCGTCGGAGCCAGGCCGAGCAGCGCCACGGCCACTGGTATGGCCAGGAGTGTCCGGAGTGTCCTGGGCGGCGGCATCGCGGTCCTCCCTCGTCGTGGCCCATCATGCTCGACGGCGTGGCGGGGGTGTGCGGGTGGTCCCGGCGGAAGCGGTGTCGTGCCGGTCGGGTAGCCGTGCGGTGACGGGGTGCATCGGAGGCGGTCGATCGGTGCGCCACAGGCACCCTGGGCGTTGAGCGCTTGTCGGGTGAGGGACAATGAAGGCTCTGTCAGGGCGGGTTGCATGAGGGGACGCATGTCGGAGGCGGAGCGGGCGGGGGCATCCCGTCAGGACAAGAGCGAACGTCTCCTCGCCGGGCGGTACCGGCTGGGGGACGTTCTCGGCCGCGGCGGCATGGGCACGGTGTGGCGCGCCCAGGACGAGACCCTCGGCCGCACGGTCGCCGTCAAGGAACTGCGGTTCCCGACGAGCATCGACGAGGACGAGAAGCGACGACTGATCACACGCACGCTGCGTGAGGCCAAGGCGATCGCGCGGATCCGCAACAACGGCGCGGTGACGGTCTTCGACGTGGTCGACGAGGACAACCGGCCCTGGATCGTGATGGAACTCGTCGAGGGCAAGTCGCTCGCCGAGGTCATCCGCGAGGACGGACTGCTCACGCCGAAGCGCGCCGCGGAGGTGGGCCTCGCGATACTCGACGTCCTGCGCTCCGCGCACCGCGAGGGCATCCTGCACCGGGACGTGAAGCCGTCGAATGTGTTGATGTCCGAGGACGGCCGGGTCGTGCTCACCGACTTCGGCATCGCGCAGGTAGAGGGCGACCCCTCCATCACCTCGACCGGCATGCTCGTCGGCGCGCCCTCCTACATCTCGCCGGAGCGGGCGCGTGGCCACAAGCCCGGGCCCGCGGCCGACCTGTGGTCGCTCGGCGGTCTGCTCTACGCGTCCGTGGAGGGCGTACCCCCGTACGACAAGGGGTCCGCGATCGCGACGCTCACCGCGGTGATGACCGAGCCGGTGGAGGAGCCGAAGAACGCGGGTCCGCTGAAGAACGTGATCTACGGGCTGCTCGCCAAGGACCCCCAGCAGCGGCTCGACAACGAGCGCGCGCGGGCGATGCTCAACGAAGTGATCTACGCGCCCGAGCCCAGGAAGGCCGAGCCGGAGCCGGCGGACGCGACGAAGGTCGTGGCGCTGCCGCCGACGCCGGACGAGGGCCCGCGCAAGGGAAGTTCGGGCGGCTCCGGAGGCAAGCGGGGCGAAGAGTCGGGAGACCGGTTGCGCGGGGCGCTGCGCTCCGTGCGCAAGGCTGCCTCGGCAGCCGGTGCGGCGACGGCGGCGGCCACCTCGGCGGCCGCGGCGCGTGCCAAGTCCGCGTCCGCGGGGGCGGAGGGGGGCGACGCTGCCGGGGCCAAGGAAGCGACTTCCACGGGCACTGCGGCTTCGACCGGCGCGGCTGCGGCTGCGGGTACTGACTCTGCGGCTTCTGCTTCGGCCGCTGCTTCTCCGGCCTCTGCATCGGCTGCCGCTGCTTCTCCTGCTTCCGGGTCTGCATCTGTTCCGGCGAAGGCCAAGGCAGAGACGGAGCCGAAGGCCCGGGAGCTCGGTAAGCCCGGGGCGGGAACGGCGGGTGCGGCGGGGTCTGCCGGTTCCACGGGCTCGTCCACGGGCTCGTCCGCGGGTTCGTCCGCGCCGGCGTCCGGGTGGCCGGTGGCTCCGGAGCGGCCTCCGCGGCCCGTTCCGCGGGCGCCGCTCACGGATGTGGTGCCCCGGCGGACGTTGATCATCATTGCCGTCGTCGTGGTGCTGGCCGTGATAGGGACCGTGCTCGCCCTGACGCTCGGCGGTGGCGACGACGACGCCTCGAAGAGCGGCAAGGGCGGTGACACCAAGGCCGCTGCGTCCAGCGGGGGTTCCGCCGGAAGCGGTGACAAGGACAAGAACAGCGGTACGCACACGGACAGCGGTGACAAGTCGGACGGCTCGACCTCGGGTTCGGGTGCGGGCGCGGACGAGAGCACCGACGGTGCTGCGAGCGCGAGTGCGAGTGCCTCGGCCGGTTCGGACAGCGACGGCAGCAGTGACGGTGCCGGCGACGGCAAGGAGTCGGACGACGTCGCCGTATCGACGTACAAGGGCGGTCAGGGGTTCTCGATCGGGCTGCCGAAGGGCTGGAAGTACCAGTCCACGGACACGGCGGGAGCCCGGTTCACCGGTCCCGACGAGCAGAAGCTGCTGGTCGGCTGGACGACCACGCCCAAGGACGACCCCGTCGCGGACTGGACGAGGCAGGAGCGGTCCATGGTGCGGGCGCAGTACCAGCGCGTCCGAATAGAGAAGGTGGACTATCGCGGCTGGAACACGGCCGACTGGGAGTTCACCTACACGGAGGGCGGCACCAAGTACCGGTCCATCGACCGGGGGTTCGTCGTCAACGACCACCTCGGGTACGGGCTGATGTACACGGCGAAGGCCTCCGCCTGGGACAGCGAACTGCGCAAGAACACATGGAAGACGCTGACCAAGACGTTCCAGCCGAAGTCGTGACGTACCGCTCGTCGATCTGACGTTCCCCTGCCCGTGCGGGAAGCGAGATGTCGCATCCCCTCTTTGCGGGTTGCCTCCGGCACGTATCGTGAGTGCTTGCGGACCGTACGCAGCCACATGGGTACGTAAGCGGAGCGACAAAAGGACGCAGGGCGAACGGAATTGACCACCGGGCGGCCGGGGGAGGCATCGTGGACGACTATGCGGGACGAGTACTCGCCGACCGCTACCGACTGCCGCTGCCACCGTCCGACGAGCCCGAACTCGCCGAGACCCGGGCCTTCGACACCTACAGCGGACAGGAAGTCCTCGTCCGGCAGGTGCCGTTGCCGGAGGTCGTCGAGGCCGAGGTGCTCGGCGCGGACGGACTGCCGGACGGTTTCGTGGCGCGCGACGGCGGGACACGTCGAGGTTCCGCGTCGACCACGCGCCGGCCCACCGAACCGGCGGTACGGCGGGCCATCGAGGCGGCCCAGGCCGCCGCGCAGATACCGGACCACCCTCGGCTCGACCAGGTCTTCGACGTGTTCGCCGAGGGCGGGTCGCTGTGGGTCGTCAGCGAGTTGGTGCCCGCGAGGTCGCTGGCCGCGCTGCTCGCCGAGAAGCCGCTGAGCCCCTACCGCGCCGCCGAGGTCGCCGCCGACGTCCTCGCCGCCCTGCGGGTGCTGCACGCCCACGGCTGGGTGCACCGGAACATCACCGAACGCACGGTGCTCATCTGCGACGACGGCCGCGTGATGCTGACCGGCCTGGCGGCCGGGGCCGCGGAAGAGGCGCTGTGCGGGTATGACCCGGTGCCGGTACGGGACTTCGAGAACGATGGCGCGGCAGCCCCGGCGGCAGCCGGTGGCGGGAGCGGTGGTTCGGCGGCCGGCGCGATCGGGGCAGGGGCAAGGCCCGGTGGCTCGCGGGGTGTGGATCCCGAGGCCGCGCGTCGCGCCGCGATCGAGGCTCGTGCGCAGCGCGGCGGCCCCCTCGCGGAGGTCAGTGGCGCAGGTGCGGCGGCTCCCGTGCGCCGTGCGCTGGAAGCCGGTGGCGAGGTGGACGTCCGCGCGGCCCGCGCCGGGGCCATCGCCGCGTACCGTGCCGGCGCGCGCGCCGCTGCCCGCGTCCACGAACAGCAGCGGGGCGGTCAGGCAGCGCTGCCCGGGCCCCGGCCCGCCGGAGCCGACGCCACGGCGCCTCCGGGACAGATAGCCGATCCGTACGGAGTGGCCCACACCAACTCCTGGAACGGGAGCCAGAGCCGGACGTGGAACGACGGTGCCGACACCGGGCAGGGGCGCCCCGCGCTCACCGGTGCCGGGCCGACGGGCTCGATGGGTTCGACCGGCGCGACTCAGGTCGGCGGTTGGGACGAACTCGTCGCCGGGGGCGCCCCAGGGGCGTCGCCCGCAGAAACGGCCGTAGCAGCCACCCCAGGATCCGCAGCAGGAACCGCCGCAGGGCACGGCGTGCGGACCAGCGCGGAAAACGGCGTGGGAACCGCCGTGGAACACACTGTGGGAACCGGAGTCGGCACGCCGCCCCGTCGCGGTCCCGCCACCGCGCTCGACGCCGAGCGTGCCCGGCAGGCGCGGATGAACGTGGTCGGGCCCGTGACCGAGCGCTGGGCGCCCGAGCAGGCCGGACCGGTGCACGAGAACTGGCAGTTGGCGGCGCCGATCGGGCCCGCGACCGACCTGTGGGCCCTCGGGGCGCTGCTCTTCCGCGCCGTGCAGGGCCACGCGCCCTACCCGGAGGAGAACACCGCCGAGTTGGTGCAGTTGGTGTGCGCGGAGCCGCCCGCGTTCGCCGAGGAGTGCGGTCCGCTGCGCCCGGTCGTGGAGTCGCTGCTGCGCCAGGACCCCACCGAGCGGCTGGACTTCGAGGAACTGAACGGCTGGCTGCGCTCCCTCGTACGGTCCGCGCCCGAGCCCGAGGCGGGCGCCCACGTCATAGCGGCACCCCCGGTCGACCCGCGCCGGCTGCCGATCGTACGGCGCCGGGGCGAGCTCGTCCGCAGGCGCCGCGCAGGTCTGCCCGCGACCAGCGCGCACGCCCGCCACAAGCGCTCCCGTCACGACCGGTCGAGCCGGTCCGAACGCTCGGAACGGCCGGACCGGCAGAGCCGATTGAGTGGGTCGAGCGGTTCGAGCCGACCGAGCCGGTCGTCGAACCGGCCGCGCAGCCTCGGCCGCAACCTGCTTCTCCTGCTCCTGCTCCTGCTGGTCGCGGCAGTCGCGTACGCGGTGCTGTTCATGCCGAAGGCCGAGTCCGGTACCGGCGCCGGCGACAGCGCGAACGGGGCGGGGACCGGCGCGGCCGGGGACGTGAGCCCGGCCCCAGGGCACTCCTCCGGCACCAACGCCGACGGCGGGACGGGCAGCGAGCCGCGACCCGACCAGACCTCGCCCGGCTCCGATGACGACAAGGACAAGAGCCCCTCCGGCTCGTCCGGTTCGACGAAGGCGCAGACGTCCGACCCCGATGTCGCCCAGGGCTTCGCGCTGCGCAAGGACGCCGCGGGCTTCCGTATCGCCGTGGCGGACGGCTGGAGCCGTACGCCGAAGAACGGCCATGGCCAGGTCGTCTACTCCCACGGAGATTTCGAGCTCATCGTCGTACCCGGCCGGGACAGCACGGACGGCTACGGCAGCGATCCGCTCACCTATCAGCGGGAGCGCGAGCAGGAGTTGCAGCCGTTCCGCGACTCGACATGGGCCACGTCGACCGGGATGCGGCGGATCGACGTGGGCGGACGAACCATGGCCGAGGGGCAGTTCACCTGGCAGGACTCCTCGGGGCACGAGTTGTACGTACGTAATCTCGCGCTCATCGTCGACGGGCACTACCACGTGGTGCAGGTACGCGGCCCGGAGGCCGAACGCGACGAGGTGACACGGCTGTACGAGCAGGCGTCGTCGACCTATCAGGTGACCGGCTGATACATACGGGGTGATCGGCCGCACGGCTGACCCTCAGGCCCCGTACGCCTGTTGGTTCCCTCCCGTACAGGGAAGGGAGAACCGTCACAGTGCGGTTTCCGTACGACCCTGCTTGTTCCCTGCGCGGGGGCCGCTCTTTAGTCTGACCTTGTCAAGACCATTGCGGGGAAACGTGAATCAGATGCAGGGCCTGCTCCTCGCGGGCCGCTACCGGCTTGTCGACTCGATCGGCAGCGGTGGCATGGGACGGGTGTGGCGCGCGCACGACGAGGTGCTCCACCGTGCCGTGGCCGTGAAGGAGTTGACCGCCGCCCTGTATGTCACGGAGAGTGACCGGGCGGTCCTGCTCGCGCGAACCCACGCCGAGGCGCGGGCCGCCGCCCGCATCAACCACTCGGCCGTCGTCACCGTGCACGACGTCCTGGAGCACGACAACCGGCCGTGGATCGTCATGGAGCTGGTCGAGGGCAACTCGCTGGCCGACGCCGTCAAGGAGCAGGGGCGCGTCGAGCCCTCCGAGGCGGCACGGATCGGCCTGTGGGTGCTGCGCGCGCTGCGGGCCGCGCACGCCGCCGGTGTGCTGCACCGTGATGTGAAGCCCGGGAACGTACTCCTCTCCTCCGACCGGCGCGTCCTGCTCACCGACTTCGGGATCGCGCAGGTCGAGGGCGACAGCACGATCACGCGCACCGGCGAGATCGTCGGCTCGGTGGACTACCTGGCGCCCGAGCGGGTGCGCGGCCACGATCCCGGGCCGTCCTCCGACCTGTGGGCCCTGGGCGCGACGCTGTACACGGCGGTGGAGGGGCGCTCGCCCTTCCGGCGGACCTCGCCGCTGAGCACCATGCAGGCCGTGGTCGAGGAGGAGCCCGCCGCGCCGCAGCACGCGGGTCCGCTGGGTCCGGTCATCACGGCCCTCCTGCGCAAGGATCCCGCCGTACGGCCCGGCATGGAGGAGGCCGAGCAGATGCTCGCCGAGGCCGCCGAGGGACGAAGGCCCAACGCGGCGCAGGCGTACGTGCCGACGCAGCACATGGACGGCAGCGGCCGGGACCCCAGGGGCCCCAGAGGCCAGGGGGGCCAGGGGAGCCACGGGGCGGCGGCAAGCCGCACGGGTGGTGCAGCCCCGCACGCGCCTGGTTATCCCGCGCCGGGTTATGGCGTGCCGGGTGCTCCCGGCATGTCCGGTGGCGCGGGCGCACCCGGCACTCCCTGGCCCGGTGGTGTCCCCGGCGCGTCCGGAGCGACGCTGCACGAGCCCGTTTCCGCGCACACGGCGTCTCCCGCTCCCGCCGCACGGGGACGCAGACGCGGGCGCACCATCGCCCTCGTGGTCGCCGTGGCCGCGGTCGTCGGGCTCGGCGGCGGCCTGGCCATGAAGTACGCGGACGGCTTGAGGGACAAGGACAGCAGCACCTCGGCGAGTTCGGCCGGCAGCACCCCCGGCTCGGGAAACAGTGGCAACGAGCCCGCCGGTGCCGTGCCCAAGAACTGGGAGCGCCAGAAGGACGTCGAGGGCTTCAGCGTTGCCCTGCCCAAGGGGTGGAAGCGGCAGGTCGACGGCAACCAGATCGACTACACCCCCGACGGCGGCAAGCACTTCGTCCGCATCGCCATCGACGACTCCCCTGACTTCGACAACTCCTACATGCACCAGATCGACCTCGAGGAGCAGTTGCAGAAGCTCAAGGACTACAAGCGAGTGAGTCTGCAGGCCAACACCTTCCGCGACTGCAGTGGTTCGCTGTGGGAGTTCACCTGGACCGCGCTGCCGAAGCAGACGGAGTTCCCGGGCGCCCGCCGGGCCATCGAGCAGACGTATCTCGCCCGTGACGGCGTCGAGTACGCCATCTATCTGTCCGCGCCCGCGGCGGACTGGGCCACCACCCGGCCGCAGTTCGACGCGATCCTGCGCGGCTGGCGCCCACCCAGCTGACAGCAGGGGACGGTTGCGCGCGTGACCGATGCGGGATCGCGTGCACGGCTGGTACCGGTTTGCGCGTACGGCCGATACAAGCCGGTCGGCGGCTGCCCCGGGGACGCCGTCCCGGAGGGTCTCCGTCCGGTGCGGCATGATGGGGCGCATGGGGACCGAGGGGGACAACGTCCGCGTCATCGCGGGCCGTTACCGGCTGGAGAAGCGGATCGGCCGGGGCGGCATGGGCGTCGTCTGGCGCGCGACAGACCAACTGCTGGGCCGCCAGGTCGCGGTCAAGGAGATCGCCCTCGACGACTCGTTGTCCGAGCAGGAGGCCCGGCTCCAGCGCGACCGCACCCTGCGTGAGGCCCGCGCGATCGCGCAGCTGCGGCACCCGCACATCATCGTCGTGCACGACGTGGTCGTGGAGGACGAACGCCCGTACATCGTGATGGAGTTGATCGACGGCGGCTCGCTCTCCGACCGGATCGCCTCGCGCGGTCCCGTCGACGCCCGCGAGGTCGCCCGCATCGGCATCGACCTGCTGAGCGCGCTGCGTCGCGCGCACGACGCGGGCGTACTGCACCGTGACATCAAGCCCGCGAACGTCCTGGTCGACGCCGGAGGAGACCGTGGCGACCGTGTCGTCCTCACCGACTTCGGGATCGCCCAGGTCGCGGGTGCGACGACGCTCACCGAGAACGGTTCCTTCGTGGGCTCGCCCGAGTACACCGCGCCCGAGCGGATGTCGGGCGTCCGGACCGGCCCCGAGTCCGACCTGTGGTCGCTGGGCGCGCTCCTGTGCACGGCCCTGAGCGGTGAATCGCCGTTCCGCCGCGACTCGTTGGGCGGCATCCTGCACGCGGTGGTCTTCGACGAGATACGTCCGCCCGCTCAGGCCGCGCCCATCCTTCCCGTCGTACTGGGGCTGCTGGAACGCGATCCGGAGCGCCGGCTCGACGCGGCGGAGGCGGAACGGATGCTGCGGGTGTTCCGCGACACGGGCCGTACGCCGCGCCCGGCGCCCGGGACTCCCGCCTACACGCCCACGCAGCGCGTCGTACTGAAGAAGGACATGCCGACGCGGAACATGTCGGCGAAACCGCAGACCGTGGGGGCGCAGCCGTCGCCGAAGCGCTCCAGGCGGGGCGCCCTCGTCGCTGCCGCGCTGGTCGCCGCGATGGCCGGGGCCGGCGTGTCTGCGGCCGTGCTGCTGATGAACGACGACGGGGGCGGCGGGGACGGGGGACCGCCGACGAGTACGGCGTCGCGCACTTCGCCCGGCACTTCGCCGAGCGCTTCCTCCCGTACGACGGGCAGTACCGCGTCTCCCTCGGCGAGTCCCGCGTCTCCTTCGGCGAGCACGCCCGGGCCGACGGTGACGGTGACGCGCTCGTCGAACGCCTCGCCCGCCGTCCACAGCACGGCCCCCTCGGGCTACAGCCTCGCGGTGGATCCCAAGGGGTTCACCCTCGCGGTGCCCGACGATTTCGCGCGTGTGCCGCAGGGCGAGCGGACCTTCTACATGTCGCCCGGGCAGGTCTTCCGCCTGGGCATCAAGGTCGCCGACCCCGAGGCGGGCGGACCGATCGGGGTGATGCGGCGCGCGGAGGCCAAGGGGCCGTCCACGAACCCGGGCTACCGCGACGGCCGGGTGACGGAGACCACGCACGGCCAGCAGCCCGCCGCCCTGTGGGAGTTCACCTGGAACGGCTTCACCGCGGCGGAGGGGGCACGGCACACGTACGACCTCTGCTGGGAGGAGAACGGGCAGATGTACGACGTATGGGTCTCGGCGCCGGTCGGGAAGGTGCGGGAGGCGAAGGAGTACTTCGACGTGGCGGTGGATACGTTCGCACCGTCATGAACGGGAGACGACGGCGTAAACCGGAGATAAGGGGTGGTTCGCGTCACGGGTCTGTGACCGGGCGGCGGCCGGGCTGGTAGCAAGGGCACGTGGCGCGATATGCATGAGGCCATGAGCAACAACGGGGGAGCCCCCTACGGGGGCGACGAACCAACGAGTTTCGGCCTGCAACCGCCGAGGCCGGGCGGCGTACCGGCACAGCAGCCGGGCGTGCCGTACCCGGGGAATCCGTACGCCGCGCCCACCCAGATCGTGCCCGGGCAGCAGGCGCACGCTCAAGGACCGGCGCACCCCGGGTCTGAACCCCAGTCGCAACCGCAGTCGCAACCCCAGCCCCAGCCCCAGGTCTCTGCGCAGGCGCCGCAGGCCGCGCAGCCGTCGCAGGAGGACCCCGGCGCCGGGCGGCTCATCGGCGGTCGCTACCGGCTGCTCTCGAAGCTCGGCCACGGCGGTATGGGCACGGTGTGGCGGGCCAAGGACGAGACGGTGGACCGCGAGGTCGCGGTCAAGGAGCCCCGTGTCCCGGACCATCTTCCCGAGCGCGAACGTGCCAACGCCTTCGAGCGAATGCGCCGCGAGGCGCGCGCCGCGGCCCGGCTCGACCACCCGGCGGTCGTGAACGTCCACGACGTCGCGGTCGTCGAGGGACAGCCCTGGATCGTCATGGAGCTGGTGCGGGGCCGCTCCCTGGGCGACGCGCTCCAGGAGGGCACCCTCGGGGTCAGGGAGGCGGCGCGTGTCGGCCTGGAGGTCCTCGGCGCGCTGGAGGCCGCGCACGCGGCGGGCATCCTGCATCGCGACGTCAAGCCCGACAACGTCCTGCTCGGCCGTCACGACCGCGTCGTCCTCACCGACTTCGGCATCGCCCAGATCGAGGGCGAGACGAACCTGACGGACACCGGCGGCATCGTCGGCTCGCCCGAATACATCGCGCCGGAACGGGTGTTGGGCCAGCGCCCCGGCCCGGCCTCCGACCTCTGGTCGCTCGGCGTGGTGCTCTACGCGGCGACGGAGGGCGTCTCGCCGTTCCGCCGCAGCAACACCCCGGCCACGCTGCAGTCGGTGCTCAACGCCACGCCCGCCGCCCCGGCTTCGGCGACGGGCCCGCTCGCCCAGGCCATCAACGGCCTGCTCGAGAAGGACCCGTCCCGCCGCCCGAACGCGGCCCAGGTCCGCCACCTGCTCCAGGAGGCGGTCACGCCGCCGGCTCCGGCACCGACGCAGGTCGTGCAGGTTGCAGGCCCCGCCCCCGTCCCGGCGGACAAGGGCATCCGGGTCGGCCGGGGTGCCCTTGTCGGCCTCGGCGCGGCGGTGGTGGCGGCCGCGGTGGTGGCGTATCTGCTGATCGCCGACCCCTTCGCGGGACCGCTGCCGGACCACTGGGCCAAGCGCCAGGAGAAGGCGCTGGGCGCGACCCTCGCCGTACCCGAGAACTACAAGGTGGGCAGACCGGAGAAGGACGAGTCGGGCAGGGACCGGCACTGGGTGACGTACACCGACCTGAGCGGCAGCATCTGGATCGGCCTGAACCTGGCGAAGAAGTCCGAGGACACGGGCCACGAGATCAAGGACTCGGCCGCCGCCGAAATGTACGCCGACAACGGCGACTTCAAGGAGAGCGGCGAGTACGAGCTCGACATGCCCGAGGGGCCCAGGACGGCTACGAAGCAGACCAAGTACCACGGCAAGGACTCCGCCGAGAACACGGTGATCTACACGACCACCGACAGCCAGAACCCCCGCCCCCGCGAGGTGCGGATCTTCTACTACAAGAACTCCGCGGGCAACATGTACAAGCTCACGATCAGTTACCCCGGCGCCGGCGACTTCACTGCCAGGGGCCGTGAAGTCGCGAGGACGGCGATCGCCAACCTGGACATCGACAAGCTGTGAGAGCCCTGGCTGTCCGCCCGGGTCAACTCAGCTTGGCGGCCTGGGCCTTGATGACCGCGGCCGGGATGTCGTACGCGGCGACGTCGCTGTCGCCGGAGAACGCGGCCAGGCTGATCGAGTAGTACGTGGCGACGGTACTGCCGTGTCGGACGACCTCGCCGTGCACCACGACCTTGTCGCCGTCCGCGTCCCCGGTCACGGCGAACGCCAGCGACTCGTCACCCGTCCCGGAGGCCTTCTCCTTCTCGACCTTCGTGAACTTCTGCGTGTCACCGTCGGCCGTGGCCGTGAACCCACCACCGCACCCGGCGATCGCCTCGGACACGGACGACAGCGTCTTCTTCGCGCCGTCATCCTCGTAGGAGGAGAGGGAGACGATCGTCAGGGTCTGCCCGAGCGCGTCGGTGATCCCCTTCATCGCCTCGTCGAGCTCCTCCTCGGTCATGTCCTCCATGCTCTTGGTGGAGGACGCGCTCGGCTTCGCGGCCACCTCCGTCGCCTGCCGGTTGATGTACGCCGCC
Organism: Streptomyces sp. NPDC005485; assembly: GCF_040606085.1. Classification (NCBI taxonomy): domain Bacteria; kingdom Bacillati; phylum Actinomycetota; class Actinomycetes; order Kitasatosporales; family Streptomycetaceae; genus Streptomyces; species Streptomyces sp. NPDC005485. The sequence continues at coordinate 96,476 of NZ_JBEXDZ010000001.1, forward strand.
GAGTCCCCGGGAGCGAACCCGGTGAGCACGTAGGCGATCGGCGTGCACTTCTCGTCGACGACCTTCACGTCGTCCTTCGACGAGGCGAACTGCTGCGATCTGTCGGCCGCCGCGACCTTGTACCCGTCGACGTCCGCCGTGGCGATGATCAGCTTCTCCAACTCGCCACCGCTGAGAGCCTTCGCGGCAGCCGTCTCCGACGCCTTCGCGCCGGCACTCTTGTCGTCGTCGGAGCCCGACCCGCCACAGCCCGTCAGCAACGCGAGCGAGAGGGCGGAGGTCACGACGGTGACGGCGGCGCGGGGCAGGGCGGATCTCTTCATCTTCTGGGAGGTTCCTTCGGTGGGCAGGCAGGGGGAACCGCAGGTCCCGGCGCGAGGCGAACCAGGGACCTTGAGGTGAAGCAGCGGTGAAGCAGGACTATGAACTCAAGGTCAAAGAAACGTCAAGTCCTCAACGATCTACGGGGCCAACTTGCGCCGACCTGCCCGGCCTTGTCCCCCGGGGCGGCCGTGCGACTGCCCCCTGGTCGGGGCTCGGCGGGCAAGGGCGAGGCAAAGACCGGCCAGAAGTGATCGACTCGTGATCGTGGGCCCGGCTGTGGGAGCGGTAACGCCCTGATCAGCGCATTCGTTGCCAGTGATCGCTGGCGGAGTGTGAGCAGACCGTGAAAGCGCGTTACCCGCGGGTACCCAAACCGGCCGCCCCGGAATACCCTCCCCCCATGACGGACTCGACGGACACGCAGGCTCCGGTGCAGACCGGCACCAACCCCCTCGCCCCCGCCCCCGCGGGTGCCCGCACCGCCGCCGACGTGGTGACGCCCGAGCTGGTGGCCCAGCTCACCCGGGGGGTGGTCGGTTCCGGTCGTACGGCCAACCACACGCCGTTCACCGGCGAGAAGCTGGCCGATCTGCCGGAGTCCACGCCCGAGGACGTCGCAACGGCCTTCGAGCGGGCGCGTGCGGCGCAGGTCGCCTGGGGTGCGACCCCGGTGCGACAGCGTGCCGCCGTGCTGCTCCGCTTCCACGACCTGGTGCTCGCCCGGCAGGCCGAGGTGCTCGACCTGATCCAGCTGGAGACCGGCAAGGCGCGGCTGCACGCGCACGAGGAAGTCCAGGCCGTCGCCGTCGCCGCCCGGCACTACGGCCGCAAGGCCCCCGCGTACCTGCGGCCCAAGCGGCACGCCGGTGCCATGCCCACGCTCACGCGCGTCACCGAGCTGCGCCACCCGCGCGGCGTCGTCGGCCAGATCGCGCCCTGGAACTACCCCCTCGAACTCTCCGTCGGCGACGCACTGCCCGCCTTCGTCGCGGGCAACGCCGTCGTCATGAAGCCGGACACCGAGACCTGCCTCACCGCCCTGTGGGCGCGCGACCTGCTCATCGAGGCCGGGCTGCCCGCCGAGGTCTTCCAGGTCGTCCTCGGTGACGGTCCGGTCGTCGGGCCCGAGGTCGTCAAGCACGCCGACTACGTCTCCTTCACCGGGTCGACGCGGACCGGGCGCGAGGTCGCGCAGGGTGCCGCCGCCCGGCTCGTCGGCGTCTCCCTCGAACTCGGCGGCAAGAACGCCATGGTGGTCCTGGAGGACGCCGACGTGGACAAGGCGGCCGCCGGTGCTGTCCGTGCCTGCTTCTCCTCCGCCGGCCAACTCTGCATCTCCATCGAGCGGTTGTACGTCCACGAGTCGATCGCCGACGTGTTCGCGGAACGGTTCGCCGCCCGCACCAAGGCGATGCGGCTCGGCACGTCCCTCGCGTACGGCGCCGACATGGGCTCGCTGGTGGGCGACCGGCAGCTGGAGACCGTGACCCGGCACGTGGAGGAGGCGGTGGCGAAGGGCGCCAAGGTGCTGGCCGGTGGCGTCCCCCGGCCGGACATCGGGCCGTACTTCTTCGAGCCCACCATCCTCGACGGGGTCGAGGCCCCCATGGCCGTCTGCACCGAGGAGACCTTCGGACCCGTCGTCTCCCTCTACCGGTTCAAGAACGAGGACGAGGCCGTCGAGCTCGTCAACTCCACGCCGTACGGCCTCAATTCGTCCGTCTGGACGAAGGACGGGCGGCGCGGGAGGGCGGTCGCGGCGCGGCTTCGCACGGGAACGGTGAACGTCAACGAGGGCTACGCGCCCGCGTACGGCAGCGTCCAGTCGCCCATGGGCGGCATGAAGGACTCCGGCCTCGGCCGCCGTCACGGCTCCGAGGGCATCCTCAAGTACACAGAGGCCCAGACCGTCGCCCAGCAGCGGCTGCTGCCGATGGCGCCGTCGCTCGGCATGGACGACGAGAAGTACGCGGAGTTCATGAGCCGGAGCCTCAGGCTGATGAAGGCCGTCCGCTTCCGCTAGACCCCACCCGTTCTCAACACCTCACCCGTTCTCAATGAGGAGAGCAGCACGTGTCACAGGAGAACTCTGTCCAAGAGCACGATGAGCGCGAGGGTGCGTACGACTACGACGTCATCGTCGTCGGCTCCGGCTTCGGCGGTTCCGTCACGGCCCTCCGGCTCACCGAAAAGGGCTACCGGGTAGGGGTGTTGGAGGCGGGCCGCCGCTTCACCCGCGAGTCGCTGCCCAAGAACTCCTGGGACATCAAGAACTACCTCTGGGCGCCCAAGCTCGGGATGTACGGCATCCAGCGCATCCATCTGCTGGGCAATGTGATGGTGCTGGCGGGGGCCGGGGTCGGCGGCGGCTCCCTCAACTACGCCAACACCCTCTACGTACCCCCGAAGCCGTTCTTCGAGGATGCGCAGTGGAAGGACATCACCGACTGGGAAGCGGAGTTGAAGCCGTACTACGACCAGGCCCGGCGCATGCTCGGGGTACGGCTCAACCCGACGATGACCCCGTCGGACATCCATCTCAAGGCGGCCGCCCAACGGATGGGCGTCGGCGACACCTTCCACATGGCGCCGGTCGGCGTCTTCTTCGGGGACGGCGAGGACGCCGACGGCACTTCGAAGACGGGGCCCGGCGGGGAAGTGGCAGACCCCTACTTCGGCGGCGCCGGCCCCTCCCGCAAGGCCTGCACCGAGTGCGGCGAGTGCATGACCGGCTGCCGCCACGGCGCGAAGAACACCCTCAACGAGAACTATCTCCACCTCGCAGAGAAGGCGGGAGCGGTCGTCCATCCGATGACGACCGTCGTGTCCGTCACCGACGACTCACGCGGCGGGTACGCCGTGCAGACCCTCCCCACCGACGAGAGGAAGAAGGGCCGGGGCCGCACCTTCACGGCCCGCCGGGTCGTCCTCGCCGCCGGCACGTACGGCACCCAGACCCTGCTGCACCGTATGAAGTCCGGTGGACAACTCCCTTATGTATCGGCCAGGTTGGGTGAGCTGACCCGGACCAACTCCGAGGCCCTGGTGGGCGCGCAGACCGACCGCCGCCGCTACCGGAAGGCGACCGGGGAGACCACCGTCGACTTCACCCGCGGAGTCGCCATCACGTCCTCGATCCACCCCGACGAGAACACCCACATCGAACCGGTCCGCTACGGCAGGGGATCGAACTCGATGGGCGGCCTCTCCATCCTCCAAGTCCCTTACGCGGAGGGCTCGTCAAGAGTCGCGGGATGGCTGGTCAACGCCGTCAGGCACCCCATGCTGGTGGCCCGCTCGCTCTCCAACCGCCGCTGGTCCGAGCGCACCATCATCGGCCTGGTGATGCAGTCCCTGGACAACTCCCTGACCACGTTCCTGAAGCCGAAGGGCGCCGGCAAGGGCCTGCTGACCGCCCGTCAGGGCCACGGCGCGCCCAACCCCAAGCAGATCAGGGCCGCTTCGGAGGCCGCGTCCGCCATCGCCGCCGAGATCAACGGCTTCGCCGGCAGCAACGTGGGCGAGCTGATGGGCACACCGCTCACGGCGCACTTCCTCGGCGGCTGCCCGATCGGCGCCAGTGCGCAGGACGGCGTCATCGACCCGTACCACCGGCTGTACGGCCACCCCGGCATCTCCGTCGTCGACGGCGCCGCGGTCTCCGCGAACCTCGGCGTCAACCCGTCGCTCACCATCACCGCCCAGGCCGAGCGCGCGATGTCGTACTGGCCCAACAAGGGGGAGACGGACCCGCGCCCGGCGCCCGGCGCCGTGTACGAGCGCCTCAAGCCGGTGGAGCCGCACAGCCCCGCCGTCCCCGCGGACGCCTTCGGCGCGCTGAAGCTGCCGTTCCTGGGGATGCCCACGGTGCCGCCGAAGAAGTAACTCCCTCTCCGGACACGCGAAAGGACCTGCGCCCCCCTCCGAGCGCAGGTCCTTTCACGTGGCTGCAAAGTCGCGTTACGCGGTGGCGTCGCCCGACCTGCGGCGACGCACCACGAACACCGCACCCGCACCGGCGACGACGGCGATACCACCGACGAGACCGATGGTGGGCAGGGCTGAGGAGGAACCGGTCTCGGCGAGCGAGCCGGTGGCCTCGACGGACTTGGTGTCCTCGATCGGCTTGCTGCCACCGGTCTGCGGCTTCGCGTCACCCGGGTTGCCCGCGTCGGAACCGGCGGCCAGGATGTCGAAGAAGTAGATCCAGCCGCTCGGGTCGTTGGCGACCCAGCAACCGTCGTCGTCCGAGTACTGGGCGAAGCCGCCCGTGACTCCGATGGAGTCCGGCACCTTGCCGCTGACCTTCAGTCGCAGCTGGTACGAGGTGGACTGGCCGCCGCCGAGCGAGAACGGGGTGAACGTGCCGCCCTCGCCCGCCGCGCCCGCGACCTCCTGCCACGTGCCGGAGGTCTTGTCGAGGACCTGGACGGTGATCTGGCCGGAGTAGTCCTTCTCGTCGTCCCAGCCGATCGCCGCGACGCCGATCAGGGGCGCGATGTCCTTGATCTTGTCGTCGCCGTGGTTGCTGACGTTGAACCGGAAGTTGGTCCAGCCGCTGCCCGCGACGATGGTCTCGGGCAGGCCCGACAGGTTGCTGCTGAGGTCGTCGCTGACCTCGGTGAGGTCGTTGCCGTCCTCGTCGACACAGATGTCGGCGCCGCCGTCTCCAGGAGTGCTCTCGCTCGGGCTCGGCGAGGCGGTCGCGGAAGACGACGCGCCGGCGCTGCTCTCGTCCGACGCGGGAGTGCTCTCGTCCGCGGCCGGGGTGCTCTCGTCGGCGGCGGGCGTGCTCTCGTCCGCCGCGGGGGTGCTCTCGTCGGCGGCCGGGGTGCTGTCCTCGGCCGCGGGGGTGCTCTCGTCGGCGGCGGGAGTGCTGTCCGCCGCGGCCGGGGTGCTCTCGGCCACGGTCGGCGTCTCGTCGGATGCGAACGCGGTCGGCGCCGACAGCAGGGCCAGCGGGCCTATGACGGCCGTTGCGGCCGCAGCGGCCAGGGCACGGCGAAGCTTCATGAAGACCTCGGAAAGTCCGGGGTGCCACGTCGTCGCAGCACGCGAATGGAAGAGGCCGTCGCGTGTGGGGCGCGGGTGTGGCCGTTGGTTCTGCAGGTGTGACCGGCCAGGTCCAAAAAAGGTTGTCCTCTTACTGACAGAACTTTTATGTGGGCTGGGTCACATGTTGTTCACGGGGTCCTTGGGACCACTGGGGTCCGTGGGGTCCGTGGGGTCCCTGGCGTTCGCGGGAGTCGCCCGGCGCAAGCGAAGGGCCCCGCGGGACGGATCCGCGGGGCCCTTCTCCGTCAGCACCAGCGTCAGGGCAGCGCCGGTGCCTGGCGAGCGGCGCCGGGGGGTTGCGCCGCTGGTTGGCGTACCACCGGTGCGCCGTCGGTCGCCGCCCCGGCGCAAACAGGGCGCGCGCATGGTGTCGACCATTGGCAGCCAGGCAGTGGAATGCGAGGTTCTGCTGCGGGACTTGGGGCTTTTGTCGCCGTCGGCCGAGTACCCGGCCGTGCGGTCTGTTCTTGCATCGTGCTGGATGGGCCACGGCCTACGCAACCGTTTCGACCACCTCTGGACAGATTCCGTCGGTCGGCCCCGAGCGTCCCCGGAGCCGACCGTTCTTGAGTGACCGGGCTGCTGTCCCCTGCCGTCCGGTCACACCCTGGAGCGAGGTCCCACGACGCACGGCACGATCCGTACGTCTCATCGCCCCAGCGAAGCCACGCGTGGTTTTTTCGGGCCCGCCCCTGGCTGACACGGACATCGGGACCAACGAAGCCCCCGGCGAACGGGTCACGCGCCGTACGGGTGAGAGCGCGGCCGAACTCAGATACGGCCCCGGCACAGTTCGAGCAGGATCATCGCCAGGGACGTGCCGGGCCTGCCGAGGGCGTCCCTGTAGTGGCCGAGGACCTCCATCTCGCGGGAGAGGTTCACCCGGCGCCCGCCGGATGCGATGCGGGCCTCCTGGATCACGGCGGAGACGGCCATGCGCTCCTGGAGGAGGCCGATGATGTGGTCGTCGAGGGCGTCGATCCGCTCCCGCGCACCGGTGATCACGTCCGCGGCGTCGTCGTTGCGCGCGCCGGTCCTGTCGAGTACGTCGCTCATGGTGGGGCTCCTCGTGAGGTGGGGTGGTGCGCCCCGGAGCGGCAAGGTCCGGAAAACGGCAGGCGCCCCGGGCCTTGTCGGCCCGGGGCGCCTGGGAAGTCGCTTGTCAGTTGCTCAAGCAGCACGACCATGGCAGCCGGTGGGCCGGTTGCCATAGGTAAAGACGAAGGTCTCGTGCGTGAACATGCGGCCAGTATGCCCGGGCGGACGGGCGCCTCCAAGTCGGTTCGGATGGTGAGACGCCTCGCAGGAGCTGCCTACGAGACCTCCCCTGGGCGTCCCCGGGACCTCCGTCAAGGCCCTCCGCCGTGGGATCCGACCAGGTCGCCCGTCGCGCCCCGTTAGAATCGACAAAACAGACCCCTGCCCACCGCCGGAAGGCAACCCGTGTCATCAGCGACTCCCGCTGCCGCCACCCCCGACACCGTCCTGGTCGTCGACTTCGGTGCGCAGTACGCCCAGCTCATCGCCCGTCGAGTCCGCGAGGCGCGGGTCTACAGCGAGATCGTGCCGAGCACCATGCCGGTCGCGGAGATGCTCGCCAAGAACCCGGCGGCGATCATCCTCTCCGGCGGCCCCTCGTCGGTGTACGCGGAGGCCGCCCCCCGCCTCGATCGCGAGATCTTCGAGGCCGGCGTCCCCGTCTTCGGCATGTGCTACGGCTTCCAGCTGATGGCCACGGCCCTCGGCGGCACGGTCGACGACAACGGCGCCCGCGAGTACGGCCGTACGCCGCTGACCGTCTCCAAGCCGGGCTCCACCCTTTTCGAGGGCACCCCGGACGAGCAGTCGGTGTGGATGTCGCACGGCGACGCCTGCTCCGCCGCCCCCGAGGGCTTCACGGTGACCGCGTCCACGGACGTCGTCCCGGTCGCGGCCTTCGAGAACGACGAGAAGAAGCTGTACGGCGTCCAGTACCACCCCGAGGTCATGCACTCCACGCACGGCCAGCAGGTGCTGGAGCACTTCCTATACCGGGGCGCGGGCCTCAAGCCGGACTGGACGACCGGCAACGTCATCGAGGAGCAGGTCGCCGCGATTCGCGCCCAGGTCGGCGACAAGCGCGCCATCTGCGGTCTGTCGGGTGGAGTGGACTCGGCCGTCGCCGCCGCTCTCGTCCAGAAGGCCATCGGCTCGCAGCTGACCTGCGTGTACGTCGACCATGGCCTGATGCGCAAGGGTGAGACCGAGCAGGTCGAGAAGGACTTCGTCACCGCGACCGGCGCGAACCTGAAGGTCGTCGACGCGAGCGAGCGGTTCCTGAACGCGCTGGCCGGTGTGTCCGACCCGGAGACCAAGCGCAAGATCATCGGCCGGGAGTTCATCCGCGTCTTCGAGCAGGCCCAGCTGGAGATCCTCCAGGAGGACGGTCCCGAGGTCGCCTTCCTCGTCCAGGGCACCCTCTACCCCGACGTCGTCGAGTCCGGTGGCGGCACGGGCACGGCCAACATCAAGTCCCACCACAACGTGGGCGGCCTTCCCGAGGACATCGAGTTCGAGCTCGTCGAGCCGCTGCGCCAGCTGTTCAAGGACGAGGTGCGGATGGTCGGCCAGGAGCTGGGGCTCCCGGAGGAGATCGTCCAGCGCCAGCCCTTCCCCGGCCCGGGCCTCGGCATCCGGATCGTCGGCGAGGTCACCAAGGAGCGGCTCGACCTGCTCCGCGAGGCCGACGCCATCGCCCGCGAGGAGCTGACGGCCGCCGGTCTCGACCGTGACATCTGGCAGTGCCCGGTCGTGCTGCTCGCGGACGTGCGCTCCGTCGGCGTCCAGGGCGACGGCCGGACGTACGGCCACCCGATCGTCCTGCGTCCGGTCTCCTCCGAGGACGCCATGACGGCCGACTGGTCCCGTCTCCCGTACGACGTCCTCGCGAAGATCTCGACCCGGATCACCAACGAGGTCGCCGACGTCAACCGCGTCGTGCTCGACGTGACGAGCAAGCCGCCGGGCACCATCGAGTGGGAGTAAAAGCCCCCTAGGTGCGCTTGATCGTGCGCAGAGGCTCACCGGGCTTCCAGATCTCGACGACCAGGTACTTGTCGTCCTCGACGTAGGTCCGTACGACCTCCGTCAGCTCGGTGCGGAAGAGGTGGAACGGCTGCGGCGGTTCCACCTCTTTCACGTATGTCTCCTTCGCCTCGCCGTCCTCCACGCCGATCGCCCGTCCGCTGATCCGCACGTCACCGCCGCCCATCCCGGTGCCCGGCCCCGGGTTCGTCTGGAGGGCGAAGCGCGGGTCGCGGTTCAGGTCGAGGGCCTTGAGCGAGCCCGGCATCATGCCGAGCCACAGCTCGCCGTCAAGGAAATTGACCTCCAGCCCGGTGGTGCGCGGGGAGCCGTCCTTGCGGAGGGTGGCCAGGACATGGTGGGTGAACGCGCCGAAGCGGTCTTCGGCAATCTTCGCCAGTTCGGGTTCCGCCTCGGTGAAAGCCGCCCAGTTCGCCGCCGTGTTCGCTGCCGTATTTGCGGCCGTATTTGCTGTCATACGGCGAGTGTGGCGCCCAATCCGGACAACCACTGTCGGGATTCTTCGGCGTTGCCGGATAACGGTTGCGCACTCTCTTCACAGGACGGCCCTGTTCTCCTGGGCTGACCGGGGGTAACTTCCGGTCCGTAACGGAAACGCCAGTGCTGGAGGCCATATGCACGGGCCCACACCGCCCCTTCCCCTGCCCACCGACCGGCTGCGGTTCGCCATGCCGCCGATGCACGAGTCGCTGGACGACGAGCGGCGGCACCGCAAAGAGCGGCTGGCGGGGGCGCTGCGGCTCTTCGGGCGGCTCGGCTTCGAGGACGGGGTCTCCGGCCACATCACCGCGCGCGACCCGGAGTACAGCGACTGTTTCTGGGTGAACCCGTTCGGCATGCCGTTCAAGCACGTCACCGTGAGTGACCTCGTGATGGCCAACCAGGACGGGCAGGTGATCGAGGGCCGCTATCACGTGAACCAGGCCGCGTTCACCGTGCACGCTCAGGTCCATGCCGCCCGGCCCGACGTCGTCGCCGTCGCCCACTGCCACTCCGTGCACGGGCGGGCCCTGTCCACGCTCGGCGACCTCCTCGACCCGATGACCCAGGAGTCCTGCGCCTTCTACGAGGACCTCGCGCTGTACGACGCGTACACCGGTGTGGCCGTCGACGCCGAGGAGGGCCGCCGGATCGCGGCCGCGCTCGACACCCACAAGGCGCTCGTCCTGCGCAACCACGGGCTGCTGACCGTCGGCGCCTCGGTGGACGCGGCGGCCTGGTGGTTCCTGTCGCTGGAGCGGTCCTGCCAGGTGCAGCTGACCGCGAAGGCCGCCGGCCGCCCGATTCTCATCGATCACCGGCAGGCCGTCGCGACGCGCGAGCAGCTCGGCGGCGACCTGGTCGCATGGATCAACTACCAGCCCCTCTGGCAGGACATCAGCCGCAGCGAACCTGATCTGCTCTCCTAGGTTGCTGGTTGCTGGTTGCTGACGGGTGACGCGTGACGGGTGACGGGTGAGGGGTGAGGGGCTAGAAGCCGCGTAGGACGGCTGCCTTCGTCGCCGCGAACTCCTCGTCCGTGAGTACGCCGTCGCGGTGCAGTTCGCCCAACTCCCGCAGGCGGCGCAGAAGTGCGTCGTGGTGGTCGGTCGCGGGCGGCAGGGCGGCCGGGTGCGGGGGCCCGTCCAGGTAGTCGCCCTGGCGGATGGACGGATGCGGCAGGCGCGCGGTGACCGCGGTGGCGATGAGGGCCGTGAGGAGGTCGCGTCGGGTGCTGCCCCACAGATCGAGGGCGTACGGGTCCTTCTCGGGCGGCAGCTTGGAGAAGGCGGTCTCGCGCGTCACGAAACGCAGGAAGCCGTCCTCGTAGCCGGAGTTGGGCAGCCACTCGACCTGCATCAGATCGCCGACGGCGATGATCCGCGGGCCCGTCGCGCGCTTGACCCGGTCCGAGGTGTCGCTCCAGTCGATCCGCACCTGGGCGCCGTCGAAGGAGACCATGCCGTCGCTGGACCGGACGGACACCGGGACGGGCGGCCCGGGGAGAAGGTACGTCTTGGTCGGCTCCTTGGGGATCTGGTCCAGGAGCAGGCCACGGCGGATCTCCTCGGCGACGTACTCCGCGACACCGGCCCGGTCGATGTCCACCGTCAGCCGGTAGGGATCGGCCGCCTCGGGCAGCCGTCCGCCGGTCGCCTGCAGGAGCGGGTCGGCGCCCTCGCGGAGCCTGAGACGCAGGCGGCCGCGCTTGCGTTCGGGTTCGTAGACGATGCCTGACATCGCCTCCAGGGGCACGGCGATCTCGCCGTACGTCTGCCGGAACAGCGGCACCGAGCGGTGCAGCCCCGGCGTGATCCGCAGCGTGCTGCCGTCGAAGGCCCAGCTCCCGTCGCGCTGGATGATCTCGGCCATACGGAAATTCTCGCAGCCTGGTCAACACGGGGTCCGGCGCTTCACCCGCGCTGACCAGACCTGCCGGGTTCGGGACCTGTTCAGTACGGCACAATTCGCTGTCATCGCGGGGGAGTTGTCAGGCAGTTGTACGGCAGTCAGGCGTACGGAAGATCCGTACGGGAAGCCTGGCTGCCTGACTGTGCAGAGCTTGTGGCGCGGGGAAGGCGGCAGCGGACGTGGCGGTGCAGGAGGCGAGACACGGCGAGGAGCGCGGTGCCGGGCAACGGGCCGGGCAGGGCGCCGGGCCCGGTGCGGCCGGATCCGGTGCGTATGGATCCGGTACGGCCGGATCCCATACGGCCGGATCCGGTGCGCACGGAGGCGGGTGCACCTGCGGGGACTGCCCGCACGGCGCCCGCGCGGGGCACCGGCGCGCCGTCGCCGAATTCCTCGCCAAGCGCGACGAGTTCGCCTCCGGGCAGGGGCTGCCCGCCGGTGTCGCGCACTCGGTGTCCGCGTCCCGGCAGTGGGTCTCCGAGGAACTGACCCAGTCCGCGGACCTCGTCGCCGAGCGCGGGCGGCTGGACGGCGAGGCCTGGCTCGGGCGGCTGTGGCGCCATACGGCGTGCGCCGTGTGGGGTGGTGTCGGTGCCCTGCTGCTGGTGCAGGCGCTCACCGCGATCGGCGCCGGCTGGACCGCCGCGCGGACGGCGGGGCTCCTCGCCGCGGTTGTCCTCGGCGGACTGCTCACGGGCGCGGGCTTCCTGCACCGGGCGAGGGGCGGTGTCCTCGCCCCTGTCATCGGCGAGGACAACAGGCTCTCCACCTCCCGCGCGGTGGCGGCGAGTTGGGTGCTGTTCGTGGTGTACGCCGTCCTCGTGCTGGTCGGGCAGCTCGTGGCGGCCTCCGGCCACGGGGAGCGGGACCGGCTGATCGCCGGGCTCGAACTCGCCCGCGGCGCGGGTGTGGTGACCGTCGTCGCCGTGGTGTGCGGGATCGCGGTGCTCGTGCGGCGGGTGGTGGGGCTGCGGGTGCTGGGTCAGCGGCTGCAGAAGGTACGAGCCGACCGGCCGCGCGCGGCGGACCTCCTGACGGACGACTCGGGGCGGGGCAACTTCGCCGACCTCCAGTACGTGGTCGTCGGCGCGGTCGCTCTGCTCTTCGCGGCGGTACGGCTGGCCCGGCGGCCCGAGCAGCTGCCCGATCTGCCCTGGGGACTCGCGGTGCTCGTGCTGGTGTCGGCAGGAACGTATCTCGCCGGGAAGTACGCCGAAGGCGGACGACCGGTGATCCTTTCCGTCGTGCGGGCCCGGGAGGCGGGGGATCTGGACGCGCCCATCCGCACCGGGGACGACATCGAGATCCGCGGCGCCGGATTCGTGCCGCCCGGCGCACAGAGCGCGGACCGGCTGTCCCGGATGGTCGTCCGCATCGGCACCGTCCATGTCCACGTGCCGTTGATCCCGGTGCCCGGCGGATTCAGCAACCCCACGGACGCGGTACTTACCGTGCCGGTGCCGGTTGACGTGGAGGCCGGACGGGTGGAGGTGCAGGTGGTCACCGCGGCGGGGGTCGAGACCAATCGATGCGTGATCGATGTGACGGAGTGAGAGGGCGTCGGCTTTCGGCTTTTCAGCCCGTCCGGCGTTTGAGGACGAGGCCGTCCAGGCCGAAAAGGGGGGTCTGGGGGCGCAGCCCCCAGGTACGGGACGGGTAGGGGCGGAGGGGGCGAAGGACGGTTTTGGGGATCTCCCGGCGCCGAGTGACCGGAGGTGTCGGAGGGGGACAAAGTCAGGAAAACGGGCCCCCGGAGATTGAGCGGGGTCCAACCGTCGTACGTATGGTCTGTTAAGGGGTCAACGGCACGCGGGCGAGAGGCGGCGGAGAGCGATGGCTCACGGTACTCGGATGGATACCCCCACCCCCTATCTCGGCGGCGGCCGGGACTGGCGGGACACCGCGACCCGCTACGCCCTGCTGCCCTTGAGGGTCTTCCTCGGCGTCACCTTCATCTACGCGGGGCTGGACAAGCTCACGGACAGCGCGTTCATGAAGGACAGCGGCGCCGGATCGATCGGCGAGATGATGCGCAACGTCCGTGGCTCCTCGGCGATCCCGGCCCTCGTCGACCTGGCGCTGAAGAACCCCGTCGGCTTCGGCTATGCCATCGCCCTCGGTGAGCTGGCCGTCGGCATCGGCACCCTGATCGGGCTGCTGGCCCGGCTCGCGGCCCTGGGTGGTGCGTTCATCTCGCTGAGCCTGTGGCTGACCGTGAGCTGGGCCTCCGATCCGTACTACTACGGGAACGACCTCGCCTATCTGATGGCCTGGCTGCCCCTGGTCCTCGCCGGCGCGTCGGTCTTCTCCCTGGACGCGTCCCTGCGCGCGAGGCGCAGGCAGCGCGCCGGGGGCTATCGCTGAACGGTTCGCCAGGGCGTCGGCCGGATGCTCAGGGCTCCGGCTGGGACCTCGGGCTCCGGCTGGGGCCTCGGGCTCCGGCTGGGGCCTCGGGCTCCGGCCGGTTCCTCATGGCTCAGGCCGCTTCTTCAGGTCCCGGCCGGTTCCTGACGGCTCAGGCTGCTTCCTCAGGTCCCGGCCGGTTCCTCACGGCTCAGGCCGGTTCCTCAGGTCCCGGCTGGTTCCACACGGCTCAGGCTGCTTCCTCAGGTCCCGGCCGGTTCCTCATGGCTCAGGCCGGTTCCTCAGGTCCCGGCCGGTTCCTCACGGCTCAGGCTGCTTCCTCAAGCCCCGGCCGTTTCCACACGGCTCAGGCCGGTTCCTCAGGTCCCGGCCGTTTCCACACGGCTCAGGCCGGTTCCTCAGGTCCCGGCTGGTTCCACACGGCTCAGGCCGGTTCCTTCAGCTCCTTGGGTGTCTGGTCCCTGCGGGCCGAGCGGCGCCTGCGGATCATGTGGGTCAGGAAGGCCGCCGCGCTCGCGAGGCAGAGGCCGGCCGTGACGAGGGGGATCACCACGAACCACGGCGTCTCCCAGGCGCCGCCCGCGTCACCGGCGTAGATGGTTCCCGCGATGGCGAGGGAGAGGCCCGCGATCAGCTTTCCGGGCTGGAACTCATGACGTAGCACGGGCCACCTCCGCTTGTCCTACGCCGACCTCGAGGTCGAGTTCGAGCGTGCCGCCGTTCTTGTCGCCGGTCGTGGGGGAGAGCGTCACCTGCTTGTGCTTGTCCGGCTCCACGTCCACGTCCTTCTTGCCGTCGCCCGGCAGCTGGATGTCGCCGACGCCCACGTCGATGTTCAGCTTCACGGTCGCGTCCTTGGGGACGATCACCTTGAGCCGGCCGGCGCCCACGTTCGCACTCGTCCTCACCGTCTGGCCCTTGGCGAGGTCGAGATGGGTCAGATCCAGCGTGCCGACGCCCGTGCCGAGGTGGAACGACTCCTGCGCGGCGGCCACGGTGGCCGGCGTCCAGTCGGTCCGTGTCCAGTGGGTGGTGATGTCCTTCGGCAGGGCCACGGAGGCTGCCAGCAGACCCGCGGTGAGCACTGCCAGGAAGATCGAGCCCGCTCCCGTACGCCCCAGGAACGCGCTGATCGCGATGCCCAGGCCGAACACGATGAGCGCACCGGACAGGCCGACCTGCAGGCTGGTGCCGAGCGCGTGGTCCTCCCACGTCAGGCCCGTGCCGAGGCCGCCCGTGAGCAGCGCGAGCAGGAACACCCAGCCGCCGATCCAGCGCGGCCCGCGCGGCTTGGGCTCCCGCGCCGTCCGTATGTCCTGGCGGACGGTGCCGCGGGCGATGTTGACCGCCGCCGCGACGTCCCGCTCCCGGGAGTCCTTCGGGCCCCACAGGTAGCCGGTGCCGCCCACGTGCGAGCCGTCCTTGACGATCGGGTCGCGCCACCAGGAGGGGTAGGAGGCGGGGACGGGCGGGGCCTTGGCCTCGGGCGGGGCGTCGGCCACGGCCTGGGCGGCGAGCGGGTCGGGATCGGGGGCGCCGCGCTGCTGCGACCAGTAGCCCGCGCCCGCGAGGAGGAGGGAGAGAACCACGGCGAAGGCCAGCACCCCGCCGTTCTTGAGCATGGAGAGGAAGACGCCGCAGCCGACCAGCGCGAAGAGCACACCCGCCAGGGCCTGGCCGTCGACACGGCCCGTGAGGAGCTTGCGCACCTCGTTCTCGTCCTCGTCGTCGGAGGGAACGAACAGCCAGACGAAGCCGTAGAAGATGAGGCCGAGGCCGCCGGTCGCGGAGAGCACCGCGAGGACGACCCGGAAGATCACCGGGTCCATGTCGCAGTGCCGCCCGAGCCCTGCGCACACCCCGCCCAGCATCTTCTGCCGGGGGTCGCGCCGGAACTTGCGCGGGACCTCGGGCGCGGCCGCGCCCTCGTGCACACGCGGTTCCTCACCCGTGGCACCCGCGGCGGGCGCGGTGTCCCGCGGGCCGGTGTCCGGTGGAGGGGAGCCCGGGCCGGAGTCCGGCTCCGCTGCCGCGTGCTGGTGATCTGTCATGCGTCCATGGTGCCGGGCGCGGGCCCGCTGCGGCAGTCGGGATGACCCTGGCCGGACCCTGATATCGGCCCTGACATGTGCGGGGACGGGGCGGGGATTCGAAGATCAGGGGAGTCTCGGGGGTCGACCCTGATGCTCCGGACCGCCATGCGTGTGAACATCGATGGCATGCCGGAAGCCGCAGCAGTGCCCCTCGTCGACCCGCGGCCCCCGCGCAAGCTCTACCGCAGCAGCGACGGACGCTGGCTCGGAGGCGTGGCGCGTGGGCTCGCCGGGCATCTCGGGCTGCCGGTGGCCTGGGTGCGGCTCGTCTTCGTGGGCCTGTTCATGGCGGACGGGCTCGGCGGCCTGCTCTATGCCTCCTTCTGGTTCTTCGTGCCGCTGGGAGTCGGCGGCGTCGACTCCGTACGGCCCTCGGCCTTCACCACCGAGACCGCACCCGACGGCCGCCGCAGACTCGTCGCCCGCAAGCCCGACAAGGGCCAGATCGTCGCCCTGCTCCTCATGGTCGTCGTCGCCATGGTCTTCGTCGGCAATGTGAACCTCGGCGGTGGTGCCAAGGCGTATCTGTGGCCCACCGTGCTCGTCGGCGCGGGCGTCGCCCTGGTCTGGCGCCAGGCGGACAACGCGCGGCGGGCCCGCTGGGCGGAGGTCGGCCGTCGCAGGCGCACCCTCACGCTGCTCCGCTCGGCGGCCGGCGTCCTGCTCGTCACCGCGGGCGTCACCGGCATCTTCGTGCTGCAGGGATCCGCCGCCCACCTCGGCTCGGTGCTCCAGGCCGCGCTCGCCGTGCTCGTCGGCATAGCGCTCCTGGCCGGTCCCTACCTCGTCCGGATGACGCAGGACCTCTCCGAGGAGCGGCTGATGCGCATCCGCGCCCAGGAGCGGGCGGAGGTCGCCGCCCACGTCCACGACTCGGTGCTGCACACCCTGACCCTGATCCAGCGCAACGCGGAGAACGCCAACGAGGTACGGCGGCTGGCCCGCGCCCAGGAGCGCGACCTGCGCGCCTGGCTGTACAAACCGGAGGGCACCGGCAAGGACGAGGCCGACGAGCCCGACACCCTCGCGGAGGCGGTCCGCCGCAATGCCGCCGAGGTCGAGGACAAGCACGGCGTGCCCCTGGAGGTCGTCATCGTCGGCGACTGCCCCCTCGACGACGGCCTGAGCGCACAGATGCAGGCCGCGCGGGAAGCAATGGTGAACGCCGCCAAGTACGGTGGCGACGGCGGCGCGGTACAGGTCTACGCCGAAGTCGAGGGCAGGACGGTCTTCGTGTCCGTCCGAGACCGCGGCCCCGGCTTCGACCTCGACTCGATACCCGCCGACCGTATGGGCGTCAGAGAATCGATCATCGGCCGCATGGAGCGCAACGGCGGAACGGCGCGGCTGCGCGCCGTCCCGGACGGCGGCACGGAGGTCGAACTGGAAATGGAGAGGGCGGAGAAGACGTCATGAGCGACGCGAACGAGCCGACCGGAGCGGTCGAGCCGAACGCCGGCGCGACAGGGGCGGGTGCGACCGGGGCGACCGCTCCGACGGGTGCCGCCGTGACCCCCGAACCCGTCGGTACAGCCGGCCCGTCCGGGGCCCCCGATGGGCGCCATGTGCGGGTCGTCCTCGTCGACGACCACCGGATGTTCCGTACGGGCGTCCAGGCGGAGATCGGGCAGACCGACCGGACCGGCGTCGAGGTGGTCGGGGAGGCCGCCGACGTCGACCAGGCGGTCACCGTGATCACGGCCACGCGCCCCGAGGTGGTGCTCCTCGACGTCCACCTCCCCGGTGGCGGCGGCGTCGAAGTCCTGCGCCGCTGCGCCCCGTTGATGTCCGACGCCGAGCAGCCGGTCCGTTTCCTCGCGCTGTCCGTGTCGGACGCCGCGGAGGACGTCATCGGGGTGATCCGCGGCGGTGCCCGAGGCTACGTCACCAAGACGATCACCGGTACGGACCTCGTGGACTCCGTCTTCCGCGTCCAGGACGGCGACGCGGTCTTCTCCCCGCGGCTGGCCGGCTTCGTCCTCGACGCGTTCGCCTCGACCGACGCGCCGCCCGTCGACGAGGACCTCGACCGCCTCACCCAGCGCGAGCGCGAGGTCCTGCGCCTCATCGCCCGTGGATATGCGTACAAGGAGATCGCCAAGCAGCTCTTCATCTCCGTCAAGACGGTCGAGTCCCATGTCTCCGCCGTGCTGAGGAAGCTTCAGCTGTCCAACCGGCACGAGCTGACGCGGTGGGCGACGGCGCGGCGGCTGGTCTGATTCCCCCACCGCCACCCGTGCGTCACTCCTCGGCGGCGCCGGGGTTCATGGCGACCGCCTTGAAGAACGTGTAGTGGAAGGTGCCGTCGTCGGCCGCCGTGCAGTGCAGGTCCGTGATGCCCCGGTCCCAGTCGGACGGGGTCATCAGGCCCGCGGCGAGGGCGTCCTCGCGGACGGACTCGATCATGGCGATGAAGGTGTTGCGGGTGAAGCCGTTCACCAGGGCGGGACGGGAGCGGTCGGCGTAGACCGTGCGGGGGCGGACCACGACATCCTCGTATCCGGCGCCGGTGACGAGAGGGTACAACTGGCGGCCGATCAGAGCGTTTCCGCCTGCGGTGGACTGGAGCTGGACCTGACAGTCGATCGCCGCGTGGGCGTAGGCGCTGTCGGGGTGGAAGAGCGGCGAGCCGTGGTCGCCCTCGATGACGGTGAGCGTGCCGCCGGGCTTCAGGACGCGCCGCAGGGCGGCCAGGGCCTGGCCCGGGGCCGGAAGATGCTCCAGCACGAAGCAGACGAAGACATGGTCGAACTCGGCGTCGGGGAAAGGAAGTTCGAAGAGGTTCGCCTGGAGCCACTCCACCTGCGCCCCGGGTGCGTGCGCCGTCACCCGGGCGCGTGCCTGGGCCAGTGAGTCGGCCGAGATGTCCGCCGCGACGAAGTGGGCCAGAGGGCTTCCCGTCACCAGGTGCACCGTCTGGGCACCCACTCCGCAGCCGACCTCAAGAACCTTGCTGCCCGGGGGATACGCCGTGCCGGAGTGCAGCAGGGCCGCCAAGGTGTCGGCCTGGTCGCCGAGGCGGCGGGTCTCGTGGGCGGAGTAGCCGTGCACATAGCCGATGTCATCGATTTCTACAGGATCTACAGGCGTGGTCATGGACCGACCCTCGCCCGACGGTGGCCCGGCATACAGGGCCAATGGACACCGTGTATGCGGGACCAATGTCCGGTGCCTGGCGCCTGCTGCCCTGACACTTGGCGCCTGGCGCCCCATGTCGTGAGCGGCAGCTACAGGTGCTCCGCGAAGTGCGCCGGTGCCAACACCCGTAGCGCCCACCGGTAATGACGTACGGCCTTCACGACTCCTATCAGGCCGGTCATCCACAGGATCAGGCCGATGCCCATGCCCAGAACCACATCGCTGAAGTACGTCTTCCTAGTCCCGGCCGCCGCGAAGGAGGCCCACAGGCCGATCGCGCCCACCACGATCGAGGAGAGGAACCAGAAGAGACTGAGGCCCGGCGAGCGGAGTCGGGCGTCCGTCGGCGGGTGGCTGTCCAGGTGCAGCCAGGCGTCGAGGAGTTCACGCAGCTTCCGGTCGCGACGGACGGCGAGGACGACGGCCACGACGGAGGGCGCGAGGGCGGCCAGGCCGAGGATCGCGAAGACCGGGCCCAGGATGAAGCCGGTGGGATCGTGCTGCTCGATCTGCTGCAGCGGAAGCACCAGCAGGGACCAGCCGATGATCGCGGCGAGCGCCAGCAGCCAGAGCAGCAGCACCCGGTGCACCCCGAGGCTCCGCCTCAGCAGTTCCTCCAGCGCCCGCCTCCGGTCGGCCAGCAGCGCTGCCCGGTCCGGCCAGGTCCGGACATGCGGGGGCGGAGGGGGCGGCGGCACGGAGGAGCGGGGCATCGGGACCTTCCCGGACGGCGGCACGTACAGCGAGGAGCGAAACTCGCGTCGACGCTACAGCGGTCCCGTCGCCGCTCTCACACCACCCGCGTCGCCCCCGCGAACGGCATCTCGTCGATCGGGGCGAGCCGGACCGGAGCCGTCGGGTTCGGGGCGTGGATCATCTGCCCGTTTCCGACGTAGATGCCCACATGGCTGATGCCGGAGTAGAAGAACACCAGGTCTCCGGGGAGCAGTTCGGAGCGTGAGACACGACGGCCGGCGCCGATCTGGGCGTACGTCGTCCGCGGCAGCGAGATGCCCGCGGAGCGGTACGCGGCCTGGGCGAGCCCCGAGCAGTCGAAGGCGTCCGGACCGGTGGCGCCCCACACGTAGGGGCTGCCGAGCTTGCTGTAGGCGTACGAGACGGCAGTGGCCGCACGGGAGTTGGGGGCGTCGGCCGCGGCGGAACCCGGCGTGGTCAGGCTCTCGCGCGGTGAAGTGGAGGAGCGCGAGGCGTGCCCCGCTCCGCCCGTCTGGGCGAGCCGCGTGCGCTCGGCGGTGGTGAGCTGCGACAGCAGACGCCGTGCCGTGTCCAGCTTCCCGGTGATCGTCTGCTTGTGCCGCTTCAGCTCCGCCTGGCGGGACTTGAGCGAGGCGAGCTCCACATGGGCGGCCCCGCGCAGCTGCTCGATCTCCCGCAGTTGCTTGCGTACGCGGGCCACGGCCTGTGCCTGCCGGTCACCGGCGCGTTCGGCGAACTCGGCGCCGTCCAGGTAACGGTCGGGATCGTCGGAGAGGGCGAGCTGCAGCGCCGGGTCGAGGCCGCCGCTGCGGTACTGCGCCGCGGCGATCGAACCGAGTGCGTCCCGTGCGGAGTTGAGCCCCTCCGTCTTGCGTGCCGCCTCGTCGCGCAGCTTGTCCAGCCGCTCCTCGGACCTGTCGGCCTTCTCCTTCGCGCCGTTGTACTTCTCGGTGGCCACCTCGGCCTCCTCGTACAACTTGTCGACCTTGGCCTTCACCTGCGCCGCCGACAGGTGTGGCTCGGCGTGACCCGTTCCGTCGAAGCCCGTCGCCGTCGCCGCTCCGGCGAGAGCGATCGTGGCCGCTGTGCGGGCCGTACCGCCACCGAGCGAGCGCTGTCTGGGCTTGCGGTGCGCTGCCACGAGGGCCCACATCCTTCCGTACGACCGCCGGGGCGTGAGCGGTGAGCGGTGACGCGTCCGACGGCGGCCCACACAGGGGGAGCGGGCCGCCGCCGGACCTTCTCGGCGGTGGTGTCCGACTGCCGCCCCTGGCCCGGGCGGCGGTGGGGAGCCGGTCACCTGGTGGAGGACGCTAAACCTCACTTAGGTCGAGTGGTAACGCAATGTACGGAAATGATCCGACTCGACCGCTGGGCGACCGTCTGTGGCCGTGATCCCGTTCCTCTGTCGCCGACTTCACGGAGTGTGCTGACCGATGAGGTGGTTCGGCGGCGGCCGGGGGCGCCACCGTGCTAGGCCGCCGTCCGGCGCCTTCCGAGTGCCGCATCCTGCCGAGGCCCACCCGGGGGGAGGCCCGGTGCTCAGGGGAACGCGGGCCCCCGGTTAGGCTCCGGCCTCATGGACGTACTCATCCATCTCTTCGTCGGCCTGCACATCATCGGCATCGCCGCGCTCCTCGGCGGCTTCTTCACCCAGATGAAGGCGATGGGCCAGGGCACCGCCCGGTTCGTTCCCGCGATGCTCCACGGCGCGCTGACCATGCTGGTCACGGGCGTCGCGCTGGTCGGGCTCAACCAGGCCGACGACCACACGGTCAACACCTTCAAGATCGGCGTGAAGCTGGCCCTGCTGATCGTGATCCTGGGGCTCGTCTACGTGAAGCGCGACGACGAGAAGGTCGACAAGGGGCTGTTCGGGCTGGTCGGCCTGCTGACCACGGCGAACATCTTCATCGCGGTGCTCTGGACCTGACCCTCCCGGCCGCCCCGGCTGCCACGAGCAACCAGGCCGCCACCGCGATCCACAGCAGCGTCTGCCCCGGGCCGCTCAGCCATCCGCTGCCGAGGGCGGTCCCGACCGCCAGGGTCGCCACCGCCGTCATCCCCATGGGGAACACGGTCGCCCAGCGCCGTACGTCGTAGCGCGGCCGCGGCCAGACCGCCTCGGCGGCGAACAGGACGACGTACCAGGCGAGGTCCAGCACGAGCAGCGCGGCGGTGACTGCGCGAAGGACGCCGTTGTCGTCGTCGTTCCACAGGTACGGGTTCGCGTGGTGCGCGGTCACGAGCTTCGCCCCGGCCAGCGCCGAGATGGCGAGCGCACCGCCCGCCACCCACTGGTCCCCGGCCCCGGTGGCCACCTGCCGGATGTCGAAGCGGAGCAACGCCACCCCGTAGAGGACGATCCCGAGCCAGAACAGCGCCAGCGCGGCATGCGCGAGCCACTCCACGCCCACCAGCGCGGCCAGCACGGAGCCCAGCACGGCGAGCCCCTGGGTGGCCACACAGCCGAGGAACACCGCTCCGGGCATACGGCGCCCCCAGTGCCGTACGACCACGATCAGCAGCCCCGGCCAGAGCAGGGCCGCCAGCGCGAGCAGAGCCTCTGCGAGGCCCAGCCACCCGAGGGCGGACAGCCGGGTGCCGAGCACGGTGGTCGCGGCGATGGCGGTGAGTGCGCCCGGCGTGCACGCCTCCGCCACCCAGCGCGCCCGGTCCCGTACGAGCCGCACCCCGAAGTCCGCGCCGAGCGCGAGCCACGCGATGACCGCCAGGACCAGGGCGATACGGGACAGGGTCTCGTAGCCGGTCAGGGACAGCCCGACGGAGACGATGCCGGTGGCCATGACGGCGGCCCCGGCGGCGGGCGGACGCTCCGCCCACCACGCGCGGAGCTGGGAGATGCCTGACATGCGCCCGATGCTAGGGATCTTCGCGCGGCTTGCCGTGCTGCACGCGCGCGTGGAGGACGAAAAACGCATACGGCACGAAAAAGGGGGTCCACGCGCGCGTGGACCCCCTCCCTACGGTGCGTTCACGCCGGTCGCACCACGCTGTGGATGATCGAGGAGCCGGCGTAGTAGACGGACTCCTCGCGGACGTACGCGCCCGGCTTCGGGGCGTGGATCATCATCCCGTTGCCTATGTAGAGGCCGACGTGGCTGATGTCGTCGTAGAAGAAGATCAGGTCGCCGGGTTGCGCGTTGGAGAGGGAGACCGTCGTGCCCGCGTTGACCTGGTCGTAGGTGGTGCGCGGGAGGTCGACGCCGGCCGCCTTCCAGGCGGCCGCGGTGAGCCCGGAGCAGTCGTACGAGTCGGGGCCGGTGGCGCCCCACACATACGGCTTGCCGACCTGGGCGCGGGCGAAGGTGAGCGCCTTGGCGGCCTTCGTGGCGTACGAGGAGTCGCCCGTGGAGGTGCCGGTGCCCGTGCTTCCCGAACTCGAGGAGTCCGAGGTGCCGGAGCCGGACTGCTGCTGAGCGGCTGCCTCCGCCTCCTGGCGCTGCTTCGCCTCGGCGGCCTGCTGGGCCGCCAGCTCCGCCGCCTTGCGCCGGGCCTCTGCTTCCTTCTTCTTCTCGATCGCCGCGAGCCGCGCCTTCTCCTCGGCGGTCAGCTTCGAGAGCATCTCGCGCGCTTCGGAGAGCTTCTTCTGGACGTCGGCCTTCGACGACTTCAGCGACTTCTGCGACTCGGTCAGCGTCTCCAGGCTCTTGGAGGCCTCCTGGCGCTTCTTCGCCGTCTCGGACTGCTCGGTGACGTAGTCGTCGACGGCGGTCTTCTGACGGCTGGTCAGCCGGCTCATCAGCTGGGTCTGGTCGAAGTAGTCCTGCGGGTCGTCGGCCAGCAGCAGGGTCGCGGTGCCGGGGGCGGCGGCGCCGGTCCGGTACTGCGCGGCGGCGAAAGAACCCAGCTCCTCGCGCGCGGAGTTGAGCTTGTCGGTGCGCTGGGCGACGTCGTCGAGAAGGGTGTCGACCTGCTTGCGCTGCTTGGTGGTCTTCTCCTTGGCGGTGTTGTACTTCTCGGTCGCCGTCTCCGCCTGGTGGTAGAGGTCGTCGACCTTCTTCTGCACTTCTTCGAGGCTCGGCCTGGGCTCGGCCGAGGGCGCGGCGTTCGCCGTCTGGGAGAGCAGGGCCACGGAGGTGAGGGCCGCTGTTGCCAGGGCGGGAGTCCGCATGCCCGCTACGCGCGTTGCAGCAGGACGCGGCTTTTTGTGCGACGCCAAGGGAGGCGACTCCTTCCGTCATCCGCCTACCGGGTTAGCTGTCGGGTTCGGGCGGGTGCTCCGGAAGGTTTGCCCTACGGTCCTTGCCCCGAAAGGCGGTTGGACCGATTCACCCCAGGTTCGGTGGGTCCCCGGTTCCGGCTGCCGCGTGGGCACACCGAATTCGGCGGAGGCCGCACGGCCCGGCGACGTTCGCCGGAGAGGGTCGAGCGGTCTGCCCGGCACGCTAGCCAACTCGTGTGGTCCCTGTGAAGGTTGATGTTCGATATGCCCGATACATTTTCGTGACCTTGGCCTCAACCGCCGCTTCCGTGACCGTCCGTGGTGACTCGTGACCCCATGCAGTGGTCTTCAAGGGGCATTCCCGCCCGGCCGGTGGCTGACCGTAACCGTACGGTTCTTGATCGTCCTGGACGATTCCTGACGGCGAAGGAGTGCCGAGTGGCCGGTTCTGGAAGATCATCGGCTTCCGGAGCCCTCGCGGGACAGGGAAATCCCGGGGCGGCGGTCTGTTGTCAGTGCGGCGGCCTAGACTCGGAGAGCGATGAGCAGCCTCTTTGACGACAGCTTCCTGGCGGACCTCAAGCCCTCAGGGGCTCACGAGGAAGAGCCCCCGCCGCCGCCCGAGGACGGGGCGGCCGAGCCGCTTCCGGACGACCTGTTCGGCGGCCGTTTCGACGTGCCCCCGGACCGCGACGCCTACTACCGCGACGGAGCCCCGCGCCCCGCCGTGGAGGCGGCCGCGCTCCTGGACGGGCTGAACGAGAACCAGCGGGCGGCCGTGGTGCACTCCGGCGCCCCCCTGCTCATCGTGGCCGGCGCCGGCTCCGGCAAGACCCGGGTGCTCACGCACCGGATCGCCTATCTGCTGGCCGAGCGCCATGTGCACCCCGGGCAGATCCTCGCCATCACCTTCACCAACAAGGCCGCGGGCGAGATGAAGGAGCGCGTCGAGCAGCTGGTCGGCCCGCGCGCCAACGCGATGTGGGTCATGACCTTCCACAGCGCGTGCGTGCGCATCCTGCGCCGCGAGTCGAAGCGGCTCGGCTTCACGTCGTCGTTCTCGATCTACGACGCCGCCGACAGCAAGCGTCTGATGGCCCTGGTCTGCCGCGACCTGGACCTCGACCCGAAGCGCTTCCCGCCGAAGTCGTTCAGCGCCAAGATCTCCAACCTGAAGAACGAGCTGATCGACGAGGAGGACTTCGCCGCCCAGGCCTCCGACGGCTTCGAGAAGACCCTCGCCCAGGCGTACGTGCTCTACCAGTCGCGGCTGCGCGAGGCGAACGCGCTGGACTTCGACGACCTGATCATGACGACGGTCAACCTGCTCCGCGCCTTCCCGGACGTCGCCGAGCACTACCGCCGCCGCTTCCGCCACGTCATGGTCGACGAGTACCAGGACACCAACCACGCGCAGTACGCCCTCGTGCGCGAGCTGGTCGGCACCTCCGCGCACCCCGTCGACGTACCCCCGAGCGAGGACGACCTCGGCCCCGCCGAGCTGTGCGTCGTGGGCGACGCCGACCAGTCGATCTACGCCTTCCGCGGCGCGACCATCCGCAACATCCTCCAGTTCGAGGAGGACTACACGGACGCGACGACGATCCTGCTCGAACAGAACTACCGCTCCACGCAGACCATCCTGACCGCCGCCAACGCCGTCATCGAGCGCAACGAGTCGCGTCGCCCGAAGAACCTGTGGACGAACGCGGGCGCGGGCTCGAACATCACCGGCTACGTCGCCGACACCGAGCACGACGAGGCGCAGTTCGTCGCCGACGAGATAGACCGTCTGACGGACGCGGGCGAGGCGAAGGCCGGAGACGTCGCCGTCTTCTACCGTACGAACGCCCAGTCCCGTGTCTTCGAAGAGGTCTTCATCCGCGTCGGCCTGCCCTACAAGGTCGTCGGCGGTGTCCGCTTCTACGAGCGCAAGGAGGTCCGCGACGTCCTCGCGTACCTGCGCGTGCTGTCGAACCCGGAGGACTCGGTACCGCTGCGCCGGATCCTCAACGTTCCCAAGCGGGGCATCGGCGACCGCGCCGAGGCCATGATCGACGCGCTGTCGCAGCGCGAGAAGATCAGCTTCCCGCAGGCCCTGCGCCGCGTCGACGAGGCGTACGGCATGGCCGCCCGCTCCACGAACGCCGTCAAGCGTTTCAACACGCTGATGGAGGACCTCCACACGATCGCCGAGTCGGGCGCCGGACCGGCGACCGTCCTGGAGGCCGTACTCGAACGCACCGGCTACCTCGCCGAGTTGCAGGCCTCGACCGATCCGCAGGACGAGACGCGCATCGAGAACCTTCAGGAACTCGCCGCCGTGGCACTGGAGTTCGAGCAGGAGTCCGGTGAGGGCGAGGCCGCGGGCAGCCTCTCCGACTTCCTGGAGCGGGTCGCGCTCGTCGCCGACTCCGACCAGATCCCGGACGAGGAGGACGGCAACGGAGTCATCACCCTGATGACCCTGCACACCGCCAAGGGCCTTGAGTTCCCTGTGGTGTTCCTGACCGGCATGGAGGACGGCGTCTTCCCGCACATGCGCGCGCTCGGGCAGGTCAAGGAGCTGGAGGAGGAGCGGCGCCTGGCCTATGTGGGCATCACCCGCGCCCGCGAACGGCTCTACCTGACCCGCTCGGCGCTGCGCAGCGCCTGGGGCCAGCCCTCGTACAACCCGCCCTCCCGCTTCCTGGAGGAGATCCCGGCGGCACATCTGGAGTGGAAGCGCACGGGCGCCATGGCCCCGGTGTCCTCCGGTCCGGCCTCGGGCATCGCGGCCTCGCTGTCGTCGTCCCGCTCGCGCTCCGCCGCCTCGGGCGCGTCCGGCTTCGCCACCCGCAGGGCCACCGACAAGCCGGTGGTCTCCCTCGCGGTCGGGGACCGTGTCACGCATGACCAGTTCGGCCTCGGCACCGTCGTCGGCGTGAAGGGCACGGGCGCGAACGCGGAGGCGACGGTCGACTTCGGCGAGCCGAAGCCGAAGCGGTTGCTGCTGCGGTACGCCCCTGTGGAGAAGCTCTAGGTTTCAGCCCGTCCGGCGTTTGAGGACGAGGCCGTTCAGGCCGAAGGGGGGTCTGGGGGCGCAGCCCCCAGGTCTCCGTCCACTGCAGCGCCGGGTTCGCTTACGTTGGGTCCAAGCCATGGCTGCGAAGCCACGGCAGCGGGTCGATCGCCGAGCCGCCGGCCGGGCGGACCTCGAAGTGCAGGTGCGGGCCCGTGGAGTTGCCGGAGTTCCCGGAGTACGCGATCGGTTCACCGGCCTTCACGACCGTCCCGGACGGAACCCGGTAGCTGGAGAGGTGGCAGTACCACGTCTCCGTGCCGTCCTTCGCGGTCACGATCGCCATGTTCCCGTACGCGCTGTTCCACTGCGTCCGGACGGTGCCGTCGGTCGCGGACATCACCGTCGTGCCGTACGACACCGGGAAGTCGATGCCCGTGTGCACGGACATCCAGTTGACGCCCGCCTGGCCGAAGTAGGCGCTGAGCCCCTTCTGCGTCACGGGGAGGACGAACTTCGGACGCAGCCGCTCCTTGCGGGCCGCCTCCTCCGCCGCCTTCTTCTTCTCGGCCACCTGCTGGGCCTTGAGGTCGATGCGCTCCTGCGTACGGCTGGCCCGGTCGGCGAAGTCATCGGCGCCGGCGGAGAGGTTCTGGAGCTGGGTGTCCAGCTTGTTGTTGGCGGCGGACGGTTTCACTGCGGTCGCGTCGGGCGCGCTGGCCGTCGTCTCCTTGCCGTCGTCGCTGCTCAGCGTTCCCACGGAGGCGGCGGCGATCCCCGCGACACCCATCACGCAGGCCGAGGGGACGGCGACGGTCAGCAGGGCGGAGCGTTTCGCCGGGCTGCGGCGACGCGAACGCGAACCGGAGCGGGAGGCGGAGCGAGAGGCCGTGGCCGGGATGACCTCGTCGGCGTCGTCGGGCAACCGAGTCCCGTACGAGCCGTCCGCATCGCAGTCGGCCTCCGAGCCCTCCAACTCGCCCTCGTCGGCGGCCGGTTGCGCGAAGTCGTACGTCACCTGTTCGAAGGTCGCGGTGGCCTGCTGCTCGAAGGTGGCGGTGGCCTGCTGGTCGAAAGGTTCCGGCACGGACGCGGCAGGGTCCGTGCCCGGGTCCGGGGCGTGGGGGACATGGGCGGCGGGCTGCTGTTCGTACGACTCGTAGCCGTCGTAGCCCTCTTGGCCGCTGTAGGTGTCGTGGCTACCCGACGAGTTCCACTGCGTGGCGTCGTACGCACCCGTGTCCTGGGTCTGCGCGGTCCACTGCTGGGTCTGGTCGGCGTGGTGCTCGGGCTGGGTCCAGGCGCTCGCGTCCCACTGGCCCGAGGCGTCGGGGCCCGGGTGCTGGGCGGGGATGTCGGCGAGTTGCTGGTAACCCGTCGCCCAAGCGGCTGTTTCGTAGCTGCCCGTGTCGTACGCGGCCTGGTGCTGCGCCGCGTACGGGTCGTAGTTCATCGTCTGGTGGCTGCCGGTGTTCCACTGCGTGGCGTCGTACGAACCGGTGCCGCCGCCCGTGCCGGGCAGGTCGCCGAAGAGGGGGTCGGTGGCGAAGGTCGACGTTTCACCGTTCGCAGCCGCGTACATGCCCGTGTTCGCGTGGGTGTTGAACTGCGCGTCATAACCAGTCGCGGCGTAACCGTCGTACGTGGTGAAGTCACCGTAATTGGCTTCCTGCTGGCCGTACGACGACGCGTAGTGCGCCGAGGCGGCATCGGAAGCCGGGGCCGGGGCAGTCACGGTCCCCGACGGGTGACGATCGTTCACCAACTTCTCTTTCGCCTCGACGACAGGGGCTGGCAGAGCAGTGCGGTGACTGTACCCGGCGGTACGCGGGCACGACAATCTTCGGCAGGTTTCCTTGGCGCAGGAAACGGGCATTCGGCCGTGTTTCGGGGGAGTGCGGGCACGGCCTTGGCCTGGCGTTCGACGAGTGTTCGAAGTTCAACGACCCCTGGTCGGCTGTGCGTCGACTGTGCGGCGGGTGTTTGTCGTTCGCTCGAAGGTCTCTGTGCGGGCTTTGTGTCGACCTTTCTGTCGATCTGGTGACGACCTGGGGACGCCCTTTTTGGTCGGCTTTTATGCCACCGTCAGGCCCCCCGTGCGAGCGGCGGTGCGGGCTCCGGTCTCCTCGACGTCGAGCGCCTGCCGTATTCCGGTCGCGACGGCGGGATGCACGGGCAGTGCGAGATGTCCGATACCGCTCACCCGCACGTTCTGCACGAGCAGGTCAGGGTGGTCGATGCAGGCCGTCTCCAGCGGGTCCATCAAGTGGTCGAGATCGCTCCAGAAACTCACGAAATGCGTACGGCAGCCGGGTGCGGGGCTCTGCAGTTCCTCGAGCAGGTCCGAACCCGGGCGCATCTGGCGGACGATGGGATGCGCGTTCATCAACGGCACGACACTGGTGCCCGAGTGCGGTGTCCCGAGCGTGACGAGCGTGCGGACCCGGAGATCGCCGCCGAGCCGCTGTACGTAGTAGCGCGCGATCAGCCCGCCGAGGCTGTGCCCGACGACGTCCACCCGATCGTGGCCCGTGCGCTCACATATCTCCTCTATGTGCCGGCCGAGCAGCTCGGCCGCGGTGCGGATGTCGCACGTCAGTGGCGAGTAGTTCAGCGACTCGATCCGGTGCCTGCCGTGCTGGGCGAGCGAACGGCGCAGCAGGACGAAGACCGAGCGGTTGTCGATGAAACCGTGCAGCAGCAGGACCGGCGGCTTGGCCTCGGTGGGCAGCTGCGTGGCGTCCGGCGACGGGAGCGTGGGGGCGGACCGGCGCTCCTGGACGATGCCGGAGGGATAGAGGAGGAGATGCCCGGCGAGGATCGCGATCTCCAGGGCCGTCGCCTTCAGGAGGGTCACCGAGAGGCCCGCCAGTCTGCTGGGGATCAGCCGCTGGCAGAGCGGAAGAAAGGGGAACATTGCCCTGGTGACCTTCATGGCCGACCTCCAGTCGGCACGTGGGGGGACAGCCCTGTCCCCCGTGTGCCCTCGTGGAAAACCGCGGTGACGGTGACATGCGGTGTGCCCGGGGCGGATGTGACGCCCGTGACGCGACGGGGGGCCCTGCCGTCGTCATGACCTGGTTCCACGCCGTCCGTGCGGCGCGGCTCCCTGTCCTCGTACGGGCGTGGCTCCCCGCTTGCTTGCCATCGCCGTGGCGGCCGGCTCTCGCGCCGCCCCGCTGACGGCGTGGTGATGCGGCCACCTGATAGCGGCTCTCCTTGCGCGAACCCCCGACCCGGCCCGTATGCCGCAGATCCGTGCGGCGCATGAGGCGCAGGAACGTGGAGCGACGCGCTGCGAACTTGTCCCACCGTGTGATTTCCCCCTCGGTCTCCACCGTGAAACTGCCGGTTGCGGGATGCTGGCGATAACGTTCGTTCACCATCCCGGCCGGTACGGCTCGGGGCAGCCGTGCCGCGGATACGCATCCGGTGCAGCGGGCAGTGGAATGTGCGATATCTGTCGGTACAGGTTGGTGTAGTCGGTTCATGGAGGCAGTGATGGGTGTGGCAGCCGGTCCGATCCGCGTCGTGGTGGCCAAGCCGGGGCTCGACGGCCACGATCGCGGGGCCAAGGTGATCGCGCGGGCGCTGCGCGACGCCGGTATGGAGGTCATCTACACCGGCCTTCATCAGACCCCCGAACAGATCGTCGACACCGCGATCCAGGAGGACGCCGACGCGATCGGCCTCTCGATCCTTTCCGGCGCCCACAACACGCTGTTCGCCGCGGTGATCGCCCTCCTCAAGGAGCGCGACGCGGAGGACATCAAGGTCTTCGGCGGCGGCATCATCCCCGAGGCGGACATCGCTCCGCTGAAGGAGAAGGGTGTCGCGGAGATCTTCACGCCGGGAGCCACGACGGCGTCGATCGTGGACTGGGTGCGGGCCAACGTTCGGCAGCCTGCGGGGGCGTAGGTCTGGCGGGGGCGCCTGCTGCCGTTCGCGGTGCGGTGTGTTGTGGGTCGGGTCCGTGCCGGTACGTCTTGCCCGTCGCCGCGTGGGCATACTGCCCGGCACCCGAGCACGGCGAAGCTTTGCGGGCGGCCGGCTACGCGACGGGCAGAGACGTACCGGCACGGACCCTTCCGTACGTACGCGACTGCGGGCCGTCCTGGCTGCGGGCAATCGGACGGCTGCCCGCCCACGCTGCGGCGGTGTGTGTACCGCCGGGTGGCCGGCGGAGCCTCGTTTGTGCGGGCGCGCGTGTGGCTGGGGGCGGTTGCCCACCCGGCAGTGGCTGGTGCGTGTGGCGCCGGGTGGCCGGTGGAGCCTCGTTTGTGCGGGCGCGCGTGGCTGGGGGCGGTTGCCCACCCGGCAGTGGCGGGTGCGTGTGGCGCCGGGTGGCCGGTGGAGCCTCGTTTGTGCGGGCGCGCGTGTGGCTGGGGGCGGTTGCCCACCCAGCAGTGGCGGGTACGTGTGGCGCCGGGGGGCCGGCGAAGCCTCGTTTCTGCGGGCAATCGTGCCGCCAGGGGCGGCACGGGTGGGCGCAGCGGCGCCCCGTAAGCGCCGGGCTGCGTGACCCAACCCCGCCCAGCACCAACCCCTGGTGCGAAGGAAACAAGGGGCGCCCGGGGTTTGCCCACCCGGGGGGTGCCCGATAGCCGCAGGGTGGGGCGGCCCCAGGCCGGCCGGAGTGTCACGGCGGGGTCAGTTCCGCTGACATCGCCGCGCGCAACCGTAGCGTGGTGACGAGGCGCTGGAAGGCCTCGGCCCAGTACCCCCCGGCCCCGGGCGACGCGTTCTCCGGCTCGTCGGGAATCGCGGTGAGCCCCTCCAGCCGTACGGCCTCCGCAGGGTCGAGGCAGCGCTCGGCAAGCCCCATCACTCCACTGAAGCTCCATGGATAACTCCCCGCGTCCCGCGCGATGTTGAGCGCGTCGACGACCGCCCGCCCAAGCGGCGCCGCCCACGGCACCGCGCACACCCCGAGCAGTTGAAACGCCTCCGACAGCCCGTGGGTCGCGATGAACCCCGCCACCCACCCGGCCCGCTCGGCGGAGTCCAGCGTGGCGAGCAGCTTCGACCGCTCGGCCAGCGACACCGCCCCCGGCCCCCCGGCCTCCGGGGCGGAGGGCGCCCCCAGAAGTGCTCTCGACCACCCCGAGTCCCGCTGCCGCACCGCCGCCCGGCACCACGCCGCATGCAGCTCGCCCCGCCAGTCGTCCGTCACGGGCAGCGACACGATCTCCCCGGGCGTACGTCCGCCCAGCCGCCGCTCCCAAGTCGCGAGGGGAGCCGCCTCGACCAACTGGCCCAGCCACCAAGATCGTTCACCTCGCCCCGACGGTGCTTTCGGTACTACACCGTCCCGCTCCATGCTCGTGTCGCACTCGTGCGGAGCCTCGACCACGATCGTGGGCGTCTTCTGCGTCCGGTCGACGGCCACGCACGAACCGGCCCGGTCCGCCATCCGTGCGGCGAGCGCCGAACCCGGCAGCGCGGACAGCAGCTCCGCCGCCGTGGCCCGCACATTGCGGCTCCGGTCGGCCAACGCCCGCTCCAGGAACGGCTCGTCCGCCGCGCACAGTCGCGTCCGCAACGAATCGAGGAACATCAGCCGGTCCTCGGCCCGCTCGGTAGCCCATGTCGTGGCGAGCAACTCGCGTGCGGCGGCGGGTTCCTGTGTCCGCAAAGCCCCGAGGAGTGCGACCCGCTCGGCGAACAGGCCCTCCTGCCACAGCTGTTGGATGCGCTCGGTCTCGCCCGGCCCGGGCAGTGCGGCGCCGCGGCCCGGCGTGGAGCGCAGCGCGAACCGCCAGTCCGGGTTCAGCCGGGCCAGCCACAGTGCACGCGGACCCGCGAAGGCCAGCGCGGCGGGCCGCAGATCCGTGCGCCCCCTGGCGGTATCGAGGAGGGCGGGCAATGCCTCCGGGGGCGCCGCGAAACCGCGCTCGTTCGCGAGGGTGAGCCACTGCGGCAGCAGCTCCATCAGGTCGGGTGCCGCCCCTCTGCGGCCGCCGCCTCCCGTGCCGGGGCGGTCCGTCAGCAGCATGGCGAGCCTGCGGGCCGCGGCGGGTGGGAGCGCCGGGCGGGGATCCCGTGCCGTCGGCTCGGGCCGGGCCGCCGCGCGGGCCGGCCGCAGCCCGGCCCGCCGCCGCAGGGTCCCCGCGGCGGCCGCGTCCAGCAACGTCGTGGGCGCCTCCCGTCCGGGCGCCCACCTCGGTGGCGTACGCCGTTCGGTCCCGAGCAGGGCAACCGTGACGAGCTCCTCCCAGGAGTCCCCGACGGATGTCTCCGGCGGCCGAGGGGCCTTTGCGGAAGCGGAGGTGCTGTTCATGAGCGTCCTTTCCGTACGGAGGGCTGAGGGTGAGGAGGGACAGGGGGCGGAAGGCGGGAGGCGGGAAGGCGGCTGCACGGGGCTTCGGGATTCCCCGTCCCCGGCGGGGGCCTGCGTCCTCAGCAGAGGGTTACCGCTTCCCCGGACCCCTCGGGCCAGGCCGTCAGCGGAGTGAAGCCGTGGTGGCCGCACTCGCCGAAGACCGTGACGGGGGAGCCGCCGGAGAGGGAGACGAGCCGCCACAGCCCGGCTCGGGTCCGGGCCGCCGGAGTGAGCGGCAGCGCCAAGTCGCCGTCGGCGGCGGCCAGTTGCCAGGAGTCGCCGTCCGGGATGGGAACGACGCGGTCCAGGGTCACCGGGACGGAGTCCAGCCAGGGGTCGTCGCGCAGCGCCGCGCCGTAGCGGGCCGCCGCCTGTGCCGGGCTCATCCCCGGCGGCCGTATCTCCATCGGCGAGGGCGGCGCGAACTGCTCTCCCAGCGCCGCCCGCAACTGCCCGGCCCCCGCATAAGCCGACAGCTCCGCCTCTACGGCCAGCCCCACCGGCAGCGCCAGCTCCGGAGCGCGCCCGGCGGCCCCGTAGGAGAGGAGCAGCGCGGTGCGGCCGGACTCCGTCCCGTACATCCAGATCCTGCGCGTCGTGAGATGGCCGTCCGACGTGTCGTACTGGGCGAGGACCAGCCAGCGGTCGCGCACCGGGAGGCCGTCCGCCGAGCCTGTCAGCCCCACCCGGGACCGGACCGTCGCCGCCAGACCGTCCGGCAGCCGCTCGCGCCGCAGCCACCCCCGGACGAGCAGGTGGAGCAGCGCGCACTCCTCCAGCAGCCGCACCGGCCAGCCCGGACCGGACGACGGGATCGCCCCCAACTCCCGTACCCGCGCCGCCAGACCGGGCGCCTGGGCGTCGACCATCCGGGCCGCGGTCTCCTCCCACAGCCCGTACCCCGCCTGCTCTGCGGCGGCCAGACCGCCCCGCAGTACGTCCTTCAGGCGCTGCTCCAGCTCCGCCGCCCCCGCCGTGATCCGCTCGGCCCGCCGCTCCGCCCTGCGCCGCGCCGCCTCCGGATCACCCGCGGCCGCTCCAGATACCCCGCCCGTCGTCCGTTTCTGCTCCGCCCGCTCTCTCCTCCCTTCCATCCACTGCTCCGCCCAGTCCGGCGCCTGCCCCCGCGGCACCGTGTCGCCCGAGCCCGCCCAGAGGAGCAGCAGCCCCAGCGCGTGCTTGCACGGGAACTTGCGGCTCGGACAACTGCACGTATAAGCGGGCCCGGTGGAGTCCGCGATGTCGATGACCGTCCGATACGGCTTGCTGCCACTGCCCTTGCACAGACCCCACACCGTCCCCTCGTCGCTGCGCCCGGCCCCGGACCACGGTCCGGCCGCGCCGAGTTTGCTTCCCGCTTTGCGTGACGCGGCGTCAGGCGCCAGTGTCAGCACCTGATCCGCTGTCCAGCGCACCGCCTGCTGTGTCATGCAATCGAAGGTAGATCCCGCCACTGACAATCGACCGCCGCGAGCATATTTCCGCAGGTCAGAGCGATTGTCAGTGCCGTGGTGCAGGGTGGAACCAGATCCGAACCGGCGAAGCTGGAGGGGGACCAAGCCATGTCTGTGTCCGTTGACCCGATGACCGTGAATCCGCCCGCGCACGACACGCACGAGGCGTTGCGCCCGCACGCCGAGAACGCGTTCGCGGCCGAGCTCGCGGCGCTGGCGGCGCAGGACGACCGGCCCCGCCCGGACCGCTGGCGGCTGTCGCCGTGGGCGGTGGCGATGTATCTGCTGGGCGGCACACTGCCGGACGGCACGGTGATCACACCCAAGTACGTGGGCCCGCGCCGCATCGTCGAGGTCGCCGTCAGCACCCTCGCCACCGACCGCGCGCTTCTCCTGCTCGGGGTGCCCGGCACCGCCAAGACCTGGGTGTCCGAGCACCTGGCGGCAGCGGTCAGCGGCGACTCGACGCTGCTCGTGCAGGGCACGGCCGGGACCCCCGAGGAAGCGATCCGCTACGGCTGGAACTACGCGCAGCTGCTCGCGCACGGCCCCAGCCACGACGCGCTCGTGCCGAGCCCCGTCATGCGGGCCATGGCGGAGGGAATGACCGCCCGCGTCGAGGAGCTGACCCGCATCCCGGCGGACGTGCAGGACACACTGATCACGATCCTGTCGGAAAAGACCCTGCCGATACCGGAGTTGGGGTCGGAGGTGCAGGCCGTCCGCGGCTTCAACCTCATCGCCACCGCCAACGACCGCGACCGCGGGGTCAACGAGCTGTCCAGCGCCCTGCGCCGCCGCTTCAACACCGTGGTGCTGCCGCTGCCCGAGAGCGCCGACGCCGAGGTCGACATCGTCTCGCGCCGCGTCGACCAGATCGGCCGCTCCCTCGATCTGCCGGCCGTGCCCGACGGTATCGACGAGATCCGTCGCGTCGTCACCGTCTTCCGCGAGCTGCGCGACGGAGTCACGGCCGACGGGCGCACAAAGCTCAAGTCCCCCAGCGGCACGCTCTCCACCGCCGAGGCGATCTCCGTCGTCACGGGTGGCCTTGCCCTGGCCGCCCACTTCGGTGACGGCATCCTGCGCGCGAGCGACGTCGCCGCCGGCATCCTCGGCGCCGTCGTCCGCGACCCGGCGGCCGACCGCGTCATCTGGCAGGAGTACCTGGAAGCGGTCGTCCGCGAGCGGGACGGCTGGAAGGACTTCTACCGGGCATGCAGGGAGGTGAGCGCATGACCGGACTTCCCGCGGAGCGGCCTCCGAAGGCCTGTGCGATGGGCGCCGATGGGCCGAAGACCCGCACGGGCTCGTACGGCCACGCCTACGACGACGGGCCCCTGTTGCTCGGCGTACGGCATCACGGACCCGGCTCGGCCCGTGCCGTTCGGGCCGCGCTGGAGGCTGCCGAGCCCCGCGTCGTACTCATAGAGGGGCCACCGGAGGCGGACGTGCTGATCCCGCTGGCCGCCGACGAGGACATGCGGCCCCCCGTCGCGCTGCTCGCCCATGTCGTGGACGAGCCCGGCCGCTCGGCCTTCTGGCCGCTCGCCGAGTTCTCGCCGGAGTGGGTGGCGATCCGCTGGGCCGGGGAACACGGCGTCCCGGCCCGTTTCATCGACCTACCGGCAACCCACACCCTGGCGTGGGGGAATGAGGAGAGCACCCCGGAGCAGGCCGAGGAGGCCGAGGGTGCCGCGGAAGTTGAGAAGGCCATCCGGATCGACCCCCTCGCCGTGCTGGCCGAAACCGCCGGCTACGACGATCCGGAGCGCTGGTGGGAGGACGTGGTCGAGCACCGGGGCGGGGCGGGCGCCGATCCCTTCGTGCCGTTCGCGGTGCTGGGCGAGGCGATGGGGGCGCTGCGCGAGGCGTACGGAGCAGGAGGGCACGACCGGGACCTGGTGCGAGAGGCGCACATGCGGCTCCGGATGCGGGCGGCACAGCGGGAGTTCGGGGACGACGTGGCCGTGGTGTGCGGGGCCTGGCACGTGCCCGCGCTGCGGCAGAGGTCCGCGGTCGCCGCCGACCGGGCGCTGCTGAAGGGGCTGCCCAAGGCGAAGGCCGACCTGACATGGGTGCCCTGGACACACCGTCGGCTCTCCCGGGTCAGCGGATACGGCGCGGGCATCGACTCGCCGGGGTGGTACGGGCATCTGTTCAGCGCCCCCGACCGCCCCGTCGAGCGCTGGATGACGAAGGTGGCCGGACTCCTGCGCGAGGAGGACAGGCTCGTCTCGTCCGCGCATGTCATCGAGGCCGTACGGCTGGCGGACACGCTCGCGGCGATGCGCGGTCGCCCCCTGCCCGGGCTGACCGAGACCTCCGACGCCGTACGTGCGGTGATGTGCGAGGGCTCGGATGTACCGCTGGCGCTCGTGCACGACCGGCTCGTGGTCGGCGACGTCCTGGGCGAGGTGCCCGCGTCGGCGCCCGCGGTGCCGTTGCAGCGGGACCTCACGCGGCTCCAGCGAAGTCTGCGGCTCAAACCGGAGCCGATGGAACGGGAGTTGGAGCTCGACCTGCGCAAGGACACAGACGCCGGCCGGAGCAGGATGCTGCACCGACTGCGCCTCCTGGGCGTCGACTGGGGCGAGCCGGCCGTGTCGCGCGGCAGCACGGGTACCTTCCGGGAGACCTGGCGGCTGCGCTGGGAGCCGGAGCTGTCCGTACGGGTCGCCGAGGCCGGGGTGTGGGGCACGACCGTGCTGTCCGCCGCGACCGCCAAGGCCGAGACGGACGCCGTCGCCGCACGCGCCCTCGCCGACGTCACCGCTCTCGCCGAGCGCTGCCTCCTCGCCGAACTCCCGGACGCGCTGCCCGTGGTGATGCGGATCCTCGCCGACCGGGCCGCCCTCGACACGGACGTCGGGCACCTCGCCCAGGCCCTGCCCGCCCTCGTCCGCTCCCTGCGCTACGGCGACGTACGCGGCACGGACACCCACGCCCTCACCGACGTGGCGGCAGGCCTCGCCGAGCGGATCTTCGTCGGCCTCCCGCCGGCCTGCACGGCCCTCGACGCCGAAGCAGCCGAGGAGATGCGCCACCATGTGGACGCGGTGCACGGAGCGGTGGCCCTGCTGGGGGAGACGCTCACGGCCTCGCCCGGCGGCATACGCGAGCGCTGGCACAGGGTGCTCAAGGTGCTCGCGGGCCGCGACACCGTCCCGGGAGTGATCCGCGGGCGGACGGTGCGACTGCTCCTGGACGACGGGGAGTTGGGGCACGACGAGGCCGCACGGCTCATGGGCCTCGTGCTGTCGCCGGGCACGGAGCCGGGGGACGCGGCCGCCTGGATCGAGGGGTTCGTCGGCGGCGGCTCCGGGGGCGGCATGCTGCTCGTCCACGACGAACGCCTGCTCGGCCTGGTGGACGCGTGGCTGACAGGGGTCCCGGCGGAGGCGTTCACCGATGTGCTGCCGCTGCTGCGCCGCACGTTCTCGGCGTACGAGGCGGGAGTGCGCAGGACGCTGGGCGAACTGGTCCGCCGCGGCCCGGGAGCGCCGGGCGCCGCCGGGACCACTGCCTCCGGTCTGCCCGGCTTCGCCCCCGACCTCGACCCTGACCGCGCCGACGCCGTCCTGCCGGTACTGCGCCTGCTGCTGGGATTGGACGAGGGCGCAGCCGACACGGACACCGCCACCGACACCGGAACCGACCCAGGCACCGGAGCCGGCACCGACAGCGACCGCGATCGAGCCGACCCCGATCGAGCCGACCCCGATCGAGCCGACCCCGATCGAGCCGACCCCGATCGAGCCGACCGCGAACGCGCCGACCACAGTGACGACAACGACCTTGCAGGGGTGTGACCTCATGACCACATCGGCGGTTGCGCCCGGCGCAAGCGGCGCGGGGGACGCGCGTGAGACGGGCGAAGCGGGGGATGAGCGGCTTCGGCGTTGGCGGCTCGTGCTCGGAGGTGAGGCCGCGGACGGCACCGGCTGTGTGCTGGCCGGGCAGGACGCGGCGATGGACGGAGCGCTGACCGCGCTGTACGGAAAGGGGGACAAGCAGCAGGCGGGGCGGGACCGTTCGGCGGGGCTGGGGGCGTCGGCGCCGTCTGTGGCGCGCTGGCTCGGGGACATCCGAACGTACTTCCCTTCGTCCGTGGTCCAGGTCATGCAGCGGGACGCCATCGACCGGCTCGGCCTCTCCACGCTGCTGCTGGAGCCGGAGATGCTGGAGGCGGTGGAGGCCGACGTCCACCTCGTCGGCACGCTGCTCTCGCTCAACAAGGCGATGCCCGAGACGACGAAGGAGACGGCACGGGCCGTGGTGCGCAAGGTCGTCGACGACCTGGAGAAGCGGCTCGCCTCCCGCACCCGGGCCACGCTCACCGGCGCGCTCGACCGCAGTGCCCGTATCAGCAGGCCCCGCCACCACGACATCGACTGGAACCGCACGATCGCGGCGAACCTCAAGCACTACCTGCCCGAGTACCGCACGATCGTGCCCGAGCGGCTGATCGGCTACGGGCGCGCCTCGCAGTCCGTGAAGAAGGAGGTCATCCTCTGCGTCGACCAGTCGGGGTCGATGGCGGCCTCCGTCGTCTACGCCTCCGTGTTCGGCGCCGTCCTCGCGTCCATGCGGTCCATCGCCACCCGCCTGGTCGTCTTCGACACGGTCGTCGTCGACCTCACCGACCAGCTCGACGACCCCGTCGACGTCCTCTTCGGCACCCAGCTCGGCGGCGGCACGGACATCAACCGGGCGCTCGCGTACTGCCAGTCGCAGATCACCCGGCCCGCCGACACGGTCGTCGTGCTCATCAGCGACCTCTACGAAGGAGGGATACGGAACGAGATGCTCAAGCGGGTCGCGGCGATGAAGGCGTCGGGGGTGCAGTTCGTGACGCTGCTGGCGCTGTCCGATGAAGGGGCACCCGCGTACGACCGCGAGCACGCGGCGGCGCTCGCCGCCCTCGACGCACCGGCGTTCGCCTGCACGCCCGACCTGTTTCCCGAGGTGATGGCGGCGGCGATCGAGAAACGGCCGCTCCCCATTCCGGACACCAGGTGAGGAGAGTTGAGAAAGGGGACATGAATACCCATCGGTAACAGGGGACTTGCGCAACCTCGGGCGCCCCGTGCGAGGATCGGGCTTCCTTATAAGCCTCTTACACGCGAGGACCCGCCCGCCTTGTCCCTGTCAGCCGCATGGCCCGGAGCCGGTGCCAGTGCCGCTCTGCGCGTGATGCGCACGGCGGCCGGGCGGCATGCGCTGCAACTGGTGCTGTTGGCGGGTGGGTTGTTCGTGCTGGGGCTTGTCTGCGGCGGACAGGCGTACGCGGCGGACTCGACGGGAGCGACGGTGCCGGTGCCGGCGGTGGCGACGCCCACAGGGGTCGTCAGGTCGGTGGCCCAGCCCGTGACGCGGTCGGTGACGGCGGTGTCGAGCGCGGCGGAGCATGTCGTGAAGCCGCCGGTTGAGCGGACCGCGGGCACCTCGGTTCGGCGCCAGCAGGCACAGGCACAGGTACAGGTCCAGGCCCCCGGGGACCCGGGAGCAGGCGCCACGGACACCGTGCGTGACGTCGTACGGCCGGGCGGGGATCCGGTCGGGGATCTTGTGGAGACGGTCACCGGTGGGCCGACAGGGCCTGGGGCGGACGTACTGCCATCGCTGTCCTCGCTGCCGACCCTGACCCCGACCCTGCCTGAACTTCCCACGCCACCGCTTCCGACCCCGCCGCTTCCCACCCCACCCGATCTGCCTGGTCTGCCCGGCGTGCCAGGCCTGCCCTCGCTCCCGGACATGGGTCAGACCCTCCCGGCGCCCGCAGCGGCGCAGCCGTCTGACGGGACGACGGCCGGGCGCGGCAGCGCGCACGGGACCACAGTCGCGGCGTCAGCGTCAGGGTCGGTGCCGGTGTCGGGGCCTGCGTCTGTGTACGGCCCCCACGCGCGGAGTGCGGAAGCCGGCGGTGCGGCCGTGGGTGGTGGAAGCCGGCGTGCACGCATCGCCCAGGTGCCCGTGCACCAGGCGCCCGCCGGTGAGCCAACCGGTGACCCGACCGGCGCGCTGGGCAATCAGTCGGCGGTCGACAACGGCGCGCCGCGACACGGTGATCCGCAGGCCGTCACCTTGAACCACCTGGCGCCGCTGCGGCTCGCGCCCGGCGCACCCGCGGGCGTCACCGCGGCCGAGACCCGGGACAGGTACCGGGACATTCCGGTTTTCCCCGGCTAGGGCAGCCCTTCCCCCGCTGATCGACCTGCCGCGCGGGGGCGGAACAGGTCTGCCCGCCGTCCGGGCACCCCGCTCCTCCGATTCCCGGATGGAAGCCCCCGGACCTCCCGAACCGAATGTCTCGGTCTCCCGAAGGATCTGACGCAAGCATGAACAAGAACATCCGCCGTTCCCTCGTCATAGCCGCCGGTGTCTCCGGCGCATGGGCGCTCGGCACCGCCGTCGCCAGCGCGGACGAGCTGCACTCGCCGTCCGTCTCCCTTCCCGACGTGAATGCCGACGGAGTCGTCGCGAACGTGACGAGCGACGTCGAGGACACAGCCACCGGCGCCACGGGCGGCAGCGATGTCACCGATGCCGCCGGTGTCACCGATGTCGCCCACAGTGCCTCTGCTGGTACTGCCACCAGCACGGCAACCGACAAGGCCGCGACCGCCACCACGACCACCGCGCCCGAGGACGAGATCGACTACCTCTTCGGGCCGCTCTCAGCCTTCGCGCCCGTCACTACGAGCACCACGAACGTCCCAAGCACCGCAAGCACCGCAAGCACCACAAACACCATGGCCCCGGTCGTCGACGAGACCGCGGCCGCCGCTGTGCCGCCAGTCGCCGTGACCGCCGTCGACGGCGTCGTGCCGCTCGCGGGGCACGCGGCCGGCAACGCGAGCAGGCTGGCGTACGGCGTGACGGGTGATGCGCAGCCGCTCGTCGGGGGTGTCGCCTCCGGTGTCGTCGGGGACACGGCGGGCGCCGTGCTGCCGCCGGTCGCGGCGACCGCCGTCCACGGGGTCGTCCCGGTCGCCGGGCAGGCCGTAGGAGACGCGACGACTCTGGCGCACGGCGTCGTCGGCGATGTCCGGCCGTTCGCGGGCGGTGTCGTGGGCGGTGTCACGGGCGGAGTTCCGCCGCTCGCGTGGGGTGCGGTCGGCGGCGTGGCCCCGTTCGCGCAGCACGTCGTCGCGCACGATGTGCGGCCCTTCACCGGCGGTGTGGCCGACGCGGCGCAACCGGTCGTGCAGTTCGCGCAGGGCGTCGTCGACAAGGTCCGGCCCGTTGCGGACGGAGTCGCGGGCAGCGCCACCCGTCTGGCGTACGGCGTCACGAGCGATGTGCGGCCGTACGCGGGCGGCGTCGTCGGCGAGGTCGACCCCTTCGCGCAGGGCGTGACCGGACAGGTCGCCCCCTTCGCTCAGGACCTGACCGGAACCGTCGGCGCGACCGGTGGCCCGCTGGCCGGCCATGCCGTCACCGGCGTCCACCACGTAGCCCAGTCGGTGACCCCCGGCTACCTCGGCTGACCAGCGGCAACCAGCGGCAACCAGCGGCAGCAGCCGCAACCAGCCGCACCAGCCGCGATCAGCCGTATGCAGATAGATCCCCATGTAGTTCCCTTCCCCTCCCATCTCCGCAGGGCCCGCGGCCCCGGACGGTCGAAAGCCATCGGTCCGTCCGACCGGAATTCCGACCGGGACCCTGCGGATGGGGCGGGTGGTCCCCATTGGGGTGGGGACCACCCGTCCTGGGCCCTTCAAAGCCATTGAGGGCTGTTCAAGGGGTCTCACCGGGCAAACCCCA
Organism: Streptomyces sp. NPDC005485; assembly: GCF_040606085.1. Taxonomy (NCBI): domain Bacteria; kingdom Bacillati; phylum Actinomycetota; class Actinomycetes; order Kitasatosporales; family Streptomycetaceae; genus Streptomyces; species Streptomyces sp. NPDC005485. The sequence goes on from NZ_JBEXDZ010000001.1 coordinate 138,375, forward strand.
GCCCGGTGAGGCCCCGTTTCCAACGAATCTGTGACAGGTATCACCGCTCAGGTGTGATCTGCGATTTAGGGACCCGCGTCCAGCGGCGATAACCTGCGAGACGGACATGCCGCGCGCTCGGACACCGTGTGCGCCACCCTTGTGACAGCGGACGTCACGTTGCCCTTCGCGGCACGCCCACGCATCCCAACGAACCGCGAGATCACTGATAGGGACGGACGCGCGTGGACCTGTTCGAGTACCAGGCGAGGGACCTCTTCGCCAAGCACGGTGTACCGGTGCTGGCCGGTGAAGTCATTGACACGCCTGAGGCAGCCCGCGAGGCGACCGAGCGTCTTGGCGGCAAGTCCGTCGTCAAGGCCCAGGTGAAGGTAGGCGGCCGTGGCAAGGCCGGTGGCGTGAAGCTCGCCGCCACCCCGGACGAGGCCGTCGCCCGCGCGACGGACATTCTCGGCATGGACATCAAGGGCCACACGGTCCACAAGGTGATGATCGCCGAGACCGCGCCCGAGATCGTCGAGGAGTACTACGTCTCGTACCTCCTCGACCGCACCAACCGCACCTTCCTCGCCATGGCGTCCGTTCAGGGCGGCGTGGAGATCGAGGTCGTCGCGGAGGAGAACCCCGAGGCCCTCGCGAAGGTCCCGGTCGACGCCAACGAGGGCGTCTCGATCGAGAAGGCCCGCGAGATCGTCGCCCAGGCGAAGTTCCCGGCCGAGGTCGCGGAGCAGGTCGCCGAGATCCTGGTGACGCTGTGGGACACCTTCATCAAGGAGGACGCCCTCCTCGTCGAGGTCAACCCCCTCGCCAAGGTCGCCTCCGGCAAGGTCATCGCCCTTGACGGCAAGGTGTCGCTGGACGAGAACGCCGAGTTCCGCCAGCCGGACCACGCGGCTCTCGAGGACAAGGAGTCGGCCAACCCGCTCGAGGCCGCCGCCAAGGCCAAGAACCTCAACTACGTCAAGCTCGACGGTGAGGTCGGCATCATCGGCAACGGCGCGGGTCTCGTCATGAGCACCCTCGACGTCGTCGCGTACGCCGGTGAGAACCACGGTGGCGTGAAGCCGGCCAACTTCCTCGACATCGGCGGCGGCGCGTCCGCGGCCGTGATGGCGAACGGCCTGGAGATCATCCTCGGCGACCCGGACGTCAAGTCCGTGTTCGTCAACGTCTTCGGTGGCATCACCGCCTGTGACGAGGTCGCCAACGGCATCGTCCAGGCGCTGCAGCTGCTCAAGGACAAGGGCGAGGAAGTCACCAAGCCGCTGGTCGTGCGTCTGGACGGCAACAACGCCGAGCTGGGCCGCAAGATCCTGTCGGACGCCAACCACCCGCTGGTCCAGCGCGTGGACACCATGGACGGCGCGGCCGACAAGGCCGCCGAGCTGGCCGCGGCCAAGTAAGGGACGAGGGAACCACACAGCCATGGCTATCTTCCTCAACAAGGACAGCAAGGTCATCGTCCAGGGCATGACCGGTGCCACGGGCATGAAGCACACCAAGCTCATGCTGGCCGACGGCACGAACATCGTCGGTGGCGTCAACCCGCGCAAGGCGGGCACGTCGGTCGACATCGACGGCACCGAGATCCCGGTCTTCGGCACGGTCGCCGAGGCGATCGAGAAGACGGGCGCCAACGTGTCCGTCCTCTTCGTGCCGCCGGCCTTCGCCAAGGCCGCCGTGGTCGAGGCGATCGACGCCGAGATCCCCCTCGCGGTCGTCATCACCGAGGGCATCGCCGTCCACGACTCCGCCGCCTTCTGGGCGTACGCGAAGTCGAAGGGCAACAAGACCCGCATCATCGGCCCGAACTGCCCCGGTCTCATCACCCCGGGCCAGTCGAACGCCGGCATCATCCCGGGCGACATCACGAAGCCGGGCCGCATCGGCCTGGTCTCGAAGTCCGGCACGCTGACGTACCAGATGATGTACGAGCTCCGTGACATCGGCTTCTCGTCCGCCGTCGGCATCGGTGGCGACCCGGTCATCGGTACGACGCACATCGACGCGCTCGCCGCGTTCGAGGCCGACCCCGACACCGACCTGATCGTCATGATCGGTGAGATCGGTGGCGACGCCGAGGAGCGTGCGGCGGACTTCATCGCGAAGAACGTGACGAAGCCGGTCGTCGGCTACGTGGCGGGCTTCACCGCGCCCGAGGGCAAGACCATGGGCCACGCCGGCGCCATCGTCTCCGGCTCCTCCGGCACGGCCGCCGCGAAGAAGGAGGCCCTTGAGGCCGCCGGTGTCAAGGTCGGCAAGACGCCGACCGAGACGGCGAAGCTGGCGCGCGAGCTTCTCGCGGGCTGATCCTCCGCTTGCCTGAACGTCGGGTGGGCCCGTACCCCTTGAGGGGTACGGGCCCACCGGCGTTTCCGGAACCGACACCGACGCCCGATGTCACGCCTGACAGACACGACGCCCGATGTCACGCCTGATGCGATGACGAGGCGCGCGCCGCCTAACGCGATTGCGGCACCAGCCTCTCCGGGCCATGGGCCGTCTGAGACCTGAGCTTGGCTCTCAACTCCAGTTCCTCCTCGGAGAGCGCGCCCGGAGCAGCCCGCGGCGGCACCCCCCGGACCGCGGCGCCCGGGGCGACCGGAGCCTCGTAGTGGTCCGGGGCCTCGCGCAGGGTCAGGGCGGTGATGCCGATGAGGAGGGCCGTGCAGGCGACGGCCGCGCGGGTCCATTGACGGGCACGGCGCTCGCTGCCGGTACGGACGGCCCGGGGTTTGGCGGCGCGGAGCCGCTCCGTGCCGGCGAGTTGCGTGAGGCGCTGGTGCAGCGCCTCCGGGACGGCCAGCTCCGGCAGCCGCGCGGCGACGGCCTGACGCGCGTACAGCAGCCGGTTGGCGGCCGCGGGCGTGCTCGCCTCCGTCTCGGCCGCGGTCTCGGGAAGGTCGAGCCCGACGCCGTCGTAGAGCAGCAGGGTGCGCCGGTAGGGCGGCGGCAGTTGCAGGAGTACGCCGAGCAGCGCCCGGCCGGCGGCGTCGGCGGGCGGCGCCTCCGGGTGCCGGTGTCGGGGGCGCAGCCGGTGCCAGGGGGAGAGCGCGTACTCGTACGCCGTCGCCCGCACCCACCCCGCGGGGTCCCGGTCGACAGCCACCTCGGGCCAGCGGTGCCAGGCCAGTTGGAAGGAGCGTTCCACGGACTCGCGCGCCAGTTCGCGGCGCCCGGTGAGCAGATAGGTCTGCCGTACGAGAGCGGGGGCGCAGAACGCGTAAAGGGCGTCGAAGGCCTGAGCGGGCGTCAGGGGTTCGAGCGTGTCGGCCGGGGCCGGCGCGGTGGCCTCCGCCTCCGCTTCCCCCGCCGGCAGCGGGTCGAAGGACGGTCCGCCGCCGACACCGACCAGGGCACGCACGGTCGCCTCGTGACGGTCACTCACCTCGGCCTCGGCGACTTCACGTACCTCAGCGACGACGGCTTCACGCATGTCGGCGTCGGTGTCGGCGGGCGGGCCCTCGGGTGTGCCCAGCAGCTTTGCGTACGCTTCCAGTCTCCGGCCGCGCGGTGTCGTACGGCCTGTCTCCCATGAGCGCACCGTCTCGCGGGTGACGCCCATCCGGGCGGCGACCTCGGCCTGGCTCAGTGACTTGGCCTCGCGGCGGCGGCGCCGTTCCTTGGGGGACGGGAGCGGGGTGGCAGAGCCGTCCGTCACAGCGCGCCCTTTCGTACGAAAAAGTACATAGATGCATATTGAGCGACACATCCGAGCTTCGCCTGTTACGACGGGAAAGCGCGTGTCGTTGGGAGCATGGCGGACGTGACCCACCTCACCGAGCGCGGCACGTCCCGCATCACGTCGTTGTCGTCCCTGCTCACCCGGATGCGCGACCGCTCGCCCGGGCTGGCCGCCGGCGCCTTCGGCGGCGCGCTCGCGGCCGGGCTCGGGCTCGGTTCGTTCGCCGTCCTCGTCATGGTGCTGTGGATCAGTTCGCCGTACCCGGACAGCGGACCCGGCGGCGCGCTGCATGTCGCCGCCGCGCTGTGGCTGCTCGCGCACGGGGCCGAACTGGTCCGCACCGAGACCCTGTCGGGGGTGCCCGCGCCCGTGGGCATCACGCCGCTGCTGCTGCTCGTGCTGCCGACGTGGCTGCTGCACCGCGCGGCGCGCGACGCGGCGGACACCGACGCGGAGGGTGACGAGGACGGCGGCTCCGAGGCGTCGCCGCGCGCGGTGTGGGCCGGGGTCGTGACGGGCTATCTGTCGGTCGGCGGGGCCGCCGCGTTGTACGCCTCCGGCGGCGAGCTGCGACCGTCCTGGGCGTGGACCGCCGTATGCCTTCCGGTAGTTGCGGCCGCGGCGGCGGGAGCGGGGGTGTGGACGGCGTACGGGCGTCCGAGCGGGCCGCTGCCGGCCCGGTGGCGCAGGAGGCTGACGGCCGCTCTGCCGGGAGGCCTACGGCGCTTCGTCACCGACGAGGGTCTGGAGCCGGGCGCCCGCCGCGCGCTCGCCTCGGCGGTGCGGGCGGCCGGGGCCGGGGTCGCCGTGCTGGTCGGGGGCGGGGCGCTGCTCGTCGCCGCGTCCTCGGTATGGCACGGCGGAGCGGCGCGCGACTCGTTCCTGCAGCTCACCGAGGTGTGGTCGGGCCGGTTCGCCGTACTGCTGCTGTGCGTGGCCCTCGTGCCGAACGCCGCGGTGTGGGGGGCGGCTTACGGCCTGGGGCCGGGGGTCGTGCTGGGTGCCGGGCATGTCGCGGGACCGTTGTCCTCGGCGGGACCGGGGTCCCTGCTGCCACCGTTCCCGCTGCTGGCTGCGGTGCCGGGGACGGCTACGCCGTGGGGCTGGGGGGCCGTGGCGGTGCCGGTGGCGGCGGGGGTGACGGTCGCGTGGTTCACCGTCGCGGCGGCGGCGCCGAAGGGCGGGGCTCGGGAGGAGGCCTGGTCGAGGGGACGGACGGCCGCTGTCGTGGGGCTCGCTTCCGTGCTGTGCGGGGCCGCTGTCGCGGGGCTCGCGGGGCTGGCCGGGGGGCCGCTCGGGGTGGATGCGCTGGCCCATCTCGGGCCGGTGTGGTGGCAGGCGGGGCCTGCGGCGGTCGGGTGGGTGGGGGTGGTGGGCGTGCTGGTGGCCGGGGGAGTACGGGGCTGGCGGGTACGGGTCTCCGGCCGGCATCGGCTCCGGGTGGCGTTGCCCTCCGCGAAGACCTGGTTCTCGTGGGCGAGGCCACGGTCGTCCCGGGCCGCGGGCAAGGCGGAGCCCGTGCTGCCGCCCACGCCCGCGCCGGAGCCCCCGGACCCCACCTTCGAGCCGTACGACTTCCTCCCCGCGGACGCCCCGCCCTCTCCCTGGCACGAGGACGCCACCCGAGAGTCCCGCTGGGCAGCCCTGAAGGAGGCTTCCACCCTCGCGGACCCGGAAGAGCTGGGCTGAGCCCGCACCAGGGCCGAGGGCCCCGCGTACCTGCGGCCGCGGGTACGGCATGGCGCCCGGGGTCCGGTGGGTGGGTCGGGGCCGGGCCGGAGCATCCGTCCTCGGTCCGGCGCGGAATCGGTTGCGTTACAGGTGGAGGGTGTTGACGCGCCATCCGCTGCGGGCGGACGTTCCGGCCCGTCCCCTGCCGTGCGTACGCGGCTGCGGGTGCGTGGGGGTGGTCGGTTCGGCTTCACCGCCGCGGGCTCGGCGCGCCAGATGCTCCGGCCCCACCCCTGGTCGACGACCGGCAGGCAGCAGCCCTCGACGTCAGCGCGTGCCCAAGAGCCCCCGGAGTTCCTTCGGGAGGAGGTCGTTGCAGGACTGCTTGGCGGAGTTGGTGAGGGCGTCGTTCGTGCAGGAGTAGTAGTCGCTGTAGACGAGTTGGGCGGTGAAGGCCGCGGCGACCATGACGATGGCGAGGGAGGCGGTGACCAGGCCGCTCACCGCAGCCGTCTTCTGAGGACGGGTGCTCGCGGCAGGGTCGGGCGCCGGGGCGTCCGGATCCGGCGTACGCGGCTTGGCGCGCAGGGCGCTGCCGCCCCAGTACAGGGCGAGCGCGCCGAGCAGCAGCGCCACGTACGGCCAGCTGAAGAGGGCGAAGAAGAACGCCCACATCCCGGAGAGCAGCGCGAAGCGTGCCCGCCGCTGGGCGGGGTCCGTCGGGTCCCAGCGCATCCCGGTGCCCGGACCGCCGCCGGGCCCCTCCTGACCGCCCTGCCCCTGAGGCGCACCGGGACGGTCACCGAAGCGGCCGCCGCTCGAACGGCCCGGCTGCTGATCGCTCCACTGGTTGCCCCACGGGGACTGCCCCTGGTGTCCGGACTGCCCGGGCTGCCCGGACCGGCCGTCGTCCTGCGAGCCCCGCCCGTTCGCGGGCCTCCGGGGCTGCCACGGCCGGTCGGGGGTCCCCTCCGGCGGCGGGGCGAAGGGGTTGTCCTCCGAGGGCGGGTCGGAGGGCGGGTCCGACGGCGTCGGCGTGTCCGACGAGGGGGCCGAAGGAGTCTCCCGGCCCCGCCCGTCCGCAGCGTCGCGTCCGCTCTCCTGCGGCGGCGTGGGCGAAGGGCGCCGCTCGCGCAGCAGGGGCGGAGGGAGTCGGAGACTGCGATCCGGCATCAGGTGTGCGTCTTCCCCTTGATGAATGTTCTGATGAATGTGCTGGTGAACGCGCTGGTCAGCGTGCTGATGAACGTGCTGGTGAACCGACTGATGACTTGCTCGGGAACTGACTCGGTGGTCCTCGCCGGGTGGCGTGGCCGGGCCGCGTGCCCCGGGCCCGAGCCTCCCGTCCCAGATCAACGTCCCACGCGCACAGGGCGTTCCCCGTGCTGAACGGTGTTCCCGGGTGGAACCTTCCCAGACGCTACCTTCCGGCCGCGCCCCCGTCCCGTGGGGGCCGCCCGGTGTGCCGGTATCGTTGCTGACGGTCGGCCGCTTCGTAGACTTCCCCGTATTCAGGGGTGCGATGCATTCGTACGACCATACAAACGCACCCCCGAGAAAGGGCCCCGTCGTGGCCGAGCCCGTGGTCAAGTCCGCGGCCAGGCGCCTTGTCGTGCTGGTCTCCGGATCCGGCACCAACCTTCAGGCACTGCTGGACGCCATCGCGGAGCAGGGCGTCGAGGCCTACGGAGCCGAGATCGTCGCCGTGGGCGCGGACCGCGACGGCATCGAGGGGCTCACCCGCGCCGAGCGCGCCGCCCTGCCGACCTTCGTGCGCCGCGTGAAGGACTACGACACCCGCGAGGAGTGGGACGAGGCCCTGGCCGACGCCGTTGCCGCGTACGAGCCCGACCTGGTCGTCTCCGCGGGGTTCATGAAGATCGTGGGGAAGGAATTCCTCGCGCGGTTCGGCGGGCGGTTGGTCAACACGCACCCCGCCCTCCTCCCCAGTTTTCCGGGGGCCCACGGCGTGCGCGACGCGCTCGCGTACGGCGCGCGGGTCACCGGCTGCACCGTCCACTTCGTCGACGACGGCGTCGACACCGGACCGATCATCGCGCAGGGCGTGGTGGAGGTCCGGGACGAGGACGACGAGAGCGCGCTGCACGAGCGCATCAAGGAAGTCGAGCGAAGGCTGCTCGTCGATGTCGTGGGGCGGCTCGCCCGGAACGGCTATCGCATTGAGGGACGAAAGGTAGTTATCCAGTGACCGCCGAGAGCACAGTCACGGCCGAGAGCGACAAGCGGGCCATCCGTCGGGCGCTCGTCAGCGTCTATGACAAGACCGGACTTGAAGAGCTCGCCCGCGGGCTCCACGAGGCCGGCGTGGAACTCGTCTCCACCGGGTCCACGGCCGGCCGTATCGCCGCCTCCGGCGTCCCCGTCACCAAGGTCGAGGAGCTCACCGGCTTCCCCGAGTGCCTGGACGGCCGCGTCAAGACGCTGCACCCGAAGGTCCACGCGGGCATCCTCGCCGACCTGCGCCTTGAGGACCACCGGCAGCAGCTCGCGGACCTGGGCGTGGAGCCGTTCGACCTCGTCGTCGTCAACCTCTACCCGTTCCGCGAGACGGTCGCCTCGGGCGCGTCGCCCGACGAGTGCGTCGAGCAGATCGACATCGGCGGTCCGTCGATGGTCCGCGCCGCCGCCAAGAACCACCCGTCGGTGGCCGTGGTCACCAGCCCGCAGCGGTACGCCGATGTCCTCGCGGCCGTCCAGGGTGGCGGGTTCGACCTCACCACCCGCAAGCGGCTCGCCGCCGAAGCGTTCCAGCACACGGCCGCGTACGACGTCGCCGTCGCCTCCTGGTTCGCCGACGAGTACGCCGCCGCGGACGACAGTGGCTTCCCCGACTTCCTCGGCCACACCTACGCGCGCAAGAACACCCTGCGCTACGGCGAGAACCCGCACCAGGGCGCCGCGCTGTACGTCGACGGCACGGGCGGCCTCGCGGAGGCCGAGCAGCTGCACGGCAAGGAGATGTCGTACAACAACTTCACGGACACGGACGCCGCGCGCCGTGCCGCGTACGACCACGCCGACCCGTGTGTCGCGATCATCAAGCACGCCAACCCGTGCGGGATCGCGATCGCCTCGAACGTCGCCGAGGCGCACCGCAAGGCGCACGCGTGCGACCCGCTCTCCGCGTTCGGCGGCGTCATCGCCGTCAACCGGCCGGTGACCAAGGAGATGGCGGAGCAGGTCGCCGACATCTTCACCGAGGTCATCGTGGCGCCCGAGTACGAGGACGGCGCCCTCGAAGCCCTCACCAAGAAGAAGAACATCCGCGTGCTCAGGGCCCATCAGGGTCCGGCCAACCCCGTCGAGGTCAAGCAGATCGACGGCGGCGCGCTGCTCCAGGTCACCGACCGCCTCCAGGCGGACGGCGACAACCCGGCGTCCTGGACCCTCGCGACCGGCGACGCCCTGAGCCCCGGTGAGCTCGACGAGCTGGCGTTCGCCTGGAAGGCCTGCCGGGCCGTCAAGTCCAACGCGATCCTGCTCGCCAAGGACGGCGCCTCGGTCGGCGTCGGCATGGGCCAGGTCAACCGTGTCGACTCGGCGAAGCTCGCCGTGGAGCGGGCCGGCGCCGAGCGCGCCCGCGGCTCCTACGCGGCCTCCGACGCGTTCTTCCCCTTCCCCGACGGCTTCGAGATCCTCGCCGAGGCGGGCGTCAAGGCCGTGGTGCAGCCCGGCGGTTCGGTCCGCGACGAGCTGGTGGTCGACGCCGCGAAGAAGGCGGGCGTGACGATGTACTTCACGGGGACGCGGCACTTCTTCCACTGACCCGTTCGCTGCCGCACAGGTAACGCACCAGGGCCGTGTCCCCCTGTACGAGGGGGGCACGGCCCTTGGTGTGAGTGGTGCGGGTGGTGCTGGGGGTTGGTTCAGTAGCGCGGGCGCGCGAACCAGGCGGTGCCGCTTGCGACGACCGGCGCCGCCGTGATGACGGTGGCGAAGACGACCCAGATCAACGGGAAGATGACCGCGGACGCGAGCCCGGAGTCCAGACCGGCGAAGAGCGCGATCAGACCCACGATGCCGCCGAGCGCACCGTAGACGACGGTGGTGATGCGGACGCCTTGACCACCCTTGCTGAACTTCACGCCGAGTGTGATGGAGAGGGTCGCCAGGGCCGCGGCGAGCAGCGCGATCAGGAAGAAGACTCCGGCGGCCATGTGGCCGCCGTCGCTCACCGAGCTGAACCCGTAGTCGTCCGCGCTGTCCGAGACGTCGTTCGCGAAGGCGGCGACGTAGAACCAGAACAGCGCTCCGATGATCTGGGGCACCGAGATGATGAACAGGAACACACGAGCCGTCATCAGCAGGCCCGGCATCGACTGCGGAAGCATCTGGTTGCCGCCCGGGTAGCCGGGGTACGCCGGCTGCTGCGGGTAGCCGTAGCCCTGCGGCGGTACGCCGGGGGGCTGCTGGGGGTAGCCGTATCCGGGAGCGGCCGGGGGCTGCTGGGGGGGCTGCCCGTAAGGGTTGTTCGGGTCGCCGAAACTCATGGCGGGTTTTCCTCCGTTGACTATGCGCGGGGACGAAGCGCGGAACGGTCGGAGGAATTTCTACAGAGCGGTCCGTCCCCCCGGTACTGCCCGCGGCACTGTGCCTCTCATCGTTCTTTAGGCGCCTCTTACTTGTCCAGCCGCATGCCATATGTGTTGTGCAAGTGCAACATCCCGATCATGGCCGGATGTGTGACATGCGCCCGGAAATCCGGTGCCGGAACGCCCGCCTGGTGGCCGGATTGGAACCGGGGCCGGGTCATCCGCGAGGATGGGGCCATGACCGCCCAGATTCTCGATGGCAAGGCCACCGCAGCCGCGATCAAGTCCGACCTGACCGCCCGCGTGGCGGCCCTGAAGGAGAAGGGCGTCCTGCCCGGCCTGGGGACCGTCCTCGTCGGCGACGACCCCGGCAGCCAGAAGTACGTCGCGGGCAAGCACCGTGACTGCGCCCAGGTCGGTATCGCCTCCATTCAGCGCGAACTGCCCGCGACCGCCACGCAGGAGGAGATCGAGGCGGTGGTCCGGGAGCTCAACGAGGACCCCGCCTGCACGGGTTACATCGTCCAGCTGCCGCTTCCCAAGGGCATCGACGAGAACCGCATCCTCGAACTGATGGACCCCGACAAGGACGCGGACGGACTGCACCCGATGAACCTCGGGCGCCTCGTCCTCAACGAGCCCGCCCCGCTGCCCTGCACCCCGAACGGTGTCCTCACCCTGCTGCGTCAGTACGGCGTCGAGATCAAGGGCGCCGAGGTGGTGGTCGTCGGCCGCGGTGTCACCATCGGGCGCCCGATGCCGTTGCTGCTGACGCGGCGCTCCGAGAACGCGACGGTGACGCAGTGCCACACCGGCACGCGTGACCTCTCCGCGCACCTCAAGCGCGCCGACATCATCGTCGCCGCGGCCGGCTCGGCGCACCTGATCCGCCCGGAGGACGTGAAGCCGGGCGCGGCCGTGCTCGACGTCGGTGTCTCGCGCAGCGCCGAGGGCAAGATCGTCGGCGATGTCCACCCGGGCGTCGCCGAGGTCGCCGCGTGGATCTCACCGAACCCGGGCGGCGTCGGCCCGATGACCCGCGCCCAGCTGCTCGTCAACGTGGTGGAGGCGGCGGAGCGCAGTGTCGGCTGAGGCTGAGGGCCACGGGGACCGCGTGGACGTCGACGAGCACGGCGACGCCGGCACCGCCACGGGGGGCGGCGGCGCACGTACCGCTGCAGGCGCCCATGGCGCCCGTACTGGTGAAAGAGCCGCTGCCACCGAATCCACCGATGCCGCCGCCGACGACGTCACCGGCGCCGACGCCACCAATGGCGCCGACGACATCGAGGTGCGGGACGCCGTCAGCGCGCCCGACGCCGAGGGGAGGCCGCGTCGCACCACGCGCCGCTTCCCGCTGTTCACCCGTGACACCGCGCGGCCCGAGGGCGGCGGCCGCGCGGCGCCCGGCGACGCCCCGGCACCGGCGCGTCAGTGGCCGATCCTCGCCGTGCTGACGACCGTCGGGATCGGCCTGCTGCTGACCGCGCTGGACGTGTTCCGCGTCGGCACGGTCCTGATCGGCCTCGCGCTGCTCGGCGGCGGTGTGCTGCGCTGGATGCTGCCCGACGTGGGCATGCTCGCGGTCCGCTCCCGCTTCACGGACCTGGTGACGTACGGCGTCCTGGGCGTGGCCATCGTGCTGCTCGCGCTGATGGCGCAGCCCAATCCGTTGCTGGAGATCCCGTTCCTGGACGACACGCTGCACTTCACGGTGCGCTGAACGGACGGTGGCCCGCACCTCCCCCGGAGGATGCGGGCCACCGCCGTTTCACCCCCTGCGGCGGGCGTTGGCGGGACGATCAGTGTCGGCCCGCTGAGCGAGGGAGGCTTCGCCGTGCGGCTGACCCTGGGCTCGTCCGGCCTCGTGGGTGAGGGAGAGTACGACCGCGGCCCGTCCTCTCCCCCGAGTAAGGACGGGCCGCGTTCGGGCGGGTGTTCCGCCTGGGTCAACCCTTGTGCACGCCGGCCAGGCTGTTCAACACCTGGCAGTTCCCTGTGGCACGGAAGTGACCATTCCGCTACGGTGTCCGCGCCCCGCAACGGGAACCGTCCGGGCCCCGGCGTCGTCCCTCGCTCACGGGAACGGCGAGGAGGACGGTGATGGGCGCCTGGCAGCCACTTCCGGAGGAACTTCCGCCGGAGGTACGCCACTTCGTGGAGCAGTTGCGGCTGCTCAAGGACCGCACCGGGCTCAGCCTGGTCGCCCTGGGCGCGCGCACGGCGTACAGCAAGTCCTCCTGGCAGCGCTACCTCAACGCGACCCAGCCGCCGCCCCGGCAGGCGGTCGTCGCCCTGTGCCGGGTGCTCGGCGAGGAGCCTGAACGTTTCGTCGTGCGCTGGGAGCTGGCGGTTCAGGCGTGGCCCCGCGAGCCGGCACAGGCCGGACCGCAGGCGACGGCCCAGGCGGCGGGAGGCGGCCCCGCGTCCGGCACGTACGGGCGCGAGGGCGGGGACGTCTACGAGGAGGACCCCACCCTTCCGTGGTGGGACGCGCCCGAAGAGCGGCCCGGAACCAGGGCGTCGCGATCGGCGCGCGGATCCTCGGGGCGGCTGCTCCTCTACGTCGCGCTGCTCGGGCTCGTCCTCATCGGCCTCGTCGCCGTCGTCGGCGCCGTCACTCTCGGGTGAACTGATTGTCCTTGTGGCTCCTGAGGTCGCTCCTGTGTTCCCATTGTGTCGATGTCTTGACAAGTTCGGGGATTTACGTCGATCGGCTTCAACAGCCGGGCTAACGTGGCCAATCGGGACGCTCCGGGATGCTCCAGGACGTCCCGTGCCGGAATTCGGCGGAGATCAGCGCAGCTCAGAGGTTCGACAGGTCGACCAAGGGGTCAGTGGGACACTGGACCGCAGACCAACCGGCGTGCAACGGTGCATGCCTCGGCCCGAAATGCTCCCGTGCGCCCCCGCCCCGGGAACTGAGATCCCGGCCGGGCGCATCCCTGTGGGTAGCCAGAACGGGGACTTGGCGGAGGGCCGCCACGCGCGGGAGAACAGTCAGGCACGTACGGGGGGAAAGCAATGAGGGGGGACAAGCAATGCCTCGTTGGAGGGCCTTGCCGGATGAGCTCGATCCGCAGGTCAGGGAGTTCGCCAGCCAGCTGCGCCGACTCGTGGACCGGAGCGGGCTGAGCATCGCCGCAGTGGCCGACCGCACGGGCTACAGCAAGACGTCCTGGGAGCGTTATCTCAACGGCCGGCTCCTCGCCCCCAAGGGGGCGATCGTCGCCCTGGCCGAGGTGACCGGGACCAACCCCATCCATCTCACCACCATGTGGGAGCTCGCCGAGCGTGCGTGGAGCCGCTCGGAGGCGCGCCACGACATGACCATGGAAGCGATCCGGATCTCCCAGGCGCGGGCCGCGCTCGGCGAGTTCGGACCGACCCCGGCGAAGGGGAGCAACGGCAAGCAGTCCCGCAAGGGCGGCAGTACGACGGTGACGCCGGGGATCGCCGGACCGGCGGGCGTGTCGCCGACCGTCCCGCCGATGGTGCCGCCGACCGTCCCTCCGCAGCCGACGGCTCCGGACGTCCAGGACTCCGTGGGCGGCGACGTACGGGGAGGCGCGTCTCGGCCGGGTTCGTCCGCGGGTACGGGCGGGGGTGCGGGTACGGGTTCGTCCGGGAGCTCCTCCGTCGCCAACTCGTGGGGGCTCGCCGGGTACGAGAGGCCCGCGCAGGCTCCCGGCCGGGGGGCCGGGAGCACGCCGGAGGCTTCCGGGCGGAATTCGGGGGCGAGTGTCGGTGTCGGTGCGGGGGCGAGTGGTTCCGGTGCCGGGGCGAGTGCGGGTGCGTCCGGGGCGTTCGGGCCGCCGCCCGGTGGGACGCCGCCGCAGGACGCTCGGCCTCCGTCCGGCGGGTCGGCCGACGCGGCGCGTCGCAGGCGGCGGCTCACGATGTTCCTCGCGGGGATCGTCGGCACGCTCGTCGTGATCGCGGCGGCCGTGTTCCTGACCCGCGGCGGCGGTGACAAGAAGGACGAGAGCACGCCTAAGTCGCCCACCACCTCCGCCGCCGTCGACCCCGATCTGCCGGTCGGGGTCAAGTGCAGCGGGAGCAGCTGCACGGGCAAGGACCCGGAGAACATGGGCTGCGGCGGGACGCTGGCGACCACCACCACCAGCGTCACCGTCGGCACCACCCTTGTCGAGGTCCGCTACAGCAAGACCTGTGGGGCGGCGTGGGCCCGCATCACCCAGGCCGCGGCCGGCGACAAGGTCGAGGTGTCCTCGGGTGCGGCGGCCAAGCAGACCGGGGCGGTCGACACGGACACCGACGCGTATACGCCGATGGTGGCTGTGAAGGACGCGGGGGACGCGAAGGCCTGTGCGACGTTGAAGGCCGGGCTGAAGGGCTGCACGAAGTAACCCCGCGGGCGGGGCTGTTCTCGTACGGTGCCGGGCTCGTCCGGCGTACGAGGATGGTCCCGCCTCGCTGTGCGTTCCGGTGCCGGGTCCGCCCACGAAGCCGGTTTTCGCCCCCTCCGCCCCTGCCCTTCCCGTGGTCCTGGGGGCTGCGCCCCCTCTCCCCCTGCCATCGCGCTGACGCGCTCGTCCTCAAACGCCGGACGGGCTGAAATACCCCACCCGCCGGTCGGCTGAAGTGCCCCACCCGCCCGATGAGCTGAAGTGCCGCCACCCGCCCGACGGGCTGAAATGCCCCACCCGCCCGATGGGCTGAAATGCCCCACCCGCCGGTCGGCTGAAGTGCCCCACCCGCCCGATGAGCTGAAGTGCCGCCACCCGCCCGACGGGCTGTCCCGCCGCTGGTGGGCCGGCATACCGCCACCCGTCTGAAATCCCGAACCCCAAAACTCCTCCCCGCGCTCACGCATGCCCCTGCGTTCTCGGGGCAGGCGGACGGTAACCCCACGGGATCCGGTGGCTGTTCGGGAGGAGACACCCCCTTCCGGGCTGTTCCGGTTGCCATTGGCGGCCGTCTTGCCCACCTCTCCCGGGCAGGCGGCCGCCTTTTCGTCGCTCTGTGGGGTGGGCCACACGTACCTGGACGTCCGGGATCCCGGAGGCGCGATAGCCTGACGGGCGGATCTCTCTTGACGCCAAGAGATCGATCATCTGTGTCCCTGATCGATCATCGCGGCGGAGCAGGGGATCCGGATCCTGCACCCGGGGCAGCGACGCCCCACCGCCAGCTGTCATACGGAGAACGCCATGACCCGCACTCCCGTGAACGTCACCGTCACCGGCGCGGCCGGCCAGATCGGTTACGCCCTGCTCTTCCGCATCGCCTCCGGCCAGCTGCTCGGCGCGGACGTGCCGGTCAAGCTGCGCCTCCTGGAGATCACGCCGGCGCTGAAGGCCGCCGAGGGCACCGCAATGGAGCTCGACGACTGCGCCTTCCCGCTCCTTCAGGGCATCGACATCACGGACGACCCGAACGTCGCCTTCGACGGCACGAACGTCGCCCTTCTCGTCGGCGCCCGCCCGCGTGCCAAGGGCATGGAGCGCGGCGACCTGCTCTCCGCCAACGGCGGCATCTTCAAGCCGCAGGGCAAGGCGATCAACGACAACGCCGCGGACGACATCAAGGTCCTCGTCGTCGGCAACCCGGCCAACACCAACGCGCTCATCGCGCAGGCGGCCGCCCCGGACGTACCGGCCGAGCGCTTCACCGCGATGACCCGCCTGGACCACAACCGCGCGCTGACCCAGCTCGCGAAGAAGACCGGCACGACGGTCGAGGACATCAAGCGCCTCACCATCTGGGGCAACCACTCGGCCACCCAGTACCCGGACATCTTCCACGCGACTGTGGCGGGCAAGAACGCGGCCGAGACCGTCAACGACGAGAAGTGGCTCGCCGAGGACTTCATCCCGACCGTCGCCAAGCGCGGCGCGGCCATCATCGAGGCCCGTGGCGCGTCCTCCGCCGCCTCGGCCGCCAACGCCGCCATCGACCACGTGTACACGTGGGTCAACGGCACCGCGGACGGCGACTGGACCTCCATGGGCATCCCGTCGGACGGCTCCTACGGCGTCCCCGAGGGCCTCATCTCGTCCTTCCCCGTCACCACGAAGGACGGCCAGTACGAGATCGTGCAGGGCCTGGACGTCAACGAGTTCTCGCGCGCCCGCATCGACGCCTCCGTGAAGGAGCTCGAAGAGGAGCGCGAGGCGGTCCGCAGCCTCGGCCTCATCTGAGCCGACCGAGCCACCCCGCTCAACGCGCAAGGCCCCGCCCCGGATTCGTTCCGGGGCGGGGCCTTCCGCATGCGTACGGAAAGTACGTATCGAACGTGCTTTCTTTATCCCCGCATGAGGTGACACTGCGGACGTAGCCGTCGCTATCGTCGCAGTGAGCAGGCTGATCGGGGGACGGGGACAAGAGATGTGGCGGTGGGACGCTCACCAGCAGCGGTGGATCGACGACGGCAACAGCGCGGGCGACGGCGCGGGCGGTGACGCCGGGTCGGAGACTCCTTGGTGGGCCGCGGAGGAGACCCGGGCGGCCGGCCTTCGGCCACCGCCGCCGGTCCAGCAGCCGGCGGCACAGCAGCCGCCGCCGCCACCGCCGGTCGGAATGCCGCCTCCGGTTCAGCCGCCGCCCGTTCAGCAGCCCTGGCAGCAGCCCGGGCCGTGGTCCGCTCCCGTCCCTGGAGCCGTTCCCGGCCCCGCTAACGCGCGCGGTGGCTCCGGGCAGCTGATCGCCATGGTCGTCGCCCTGGTCCTGGTGGCCGGCGGGATCGGGGCGGGGGTGTGGGTGCTGATGCGGCGTGACGCGGCGGACCGTACGGCGTCGGGGGGCTCCCAGTCGTCCGCGAGTGCCTCCGCTTCCGCCCATGCGCCGGAGTCCCCTTCCCCCTCCCCGTCGGCTTCCGCGTTCGCCTCCGCGTCGACGCTCGCGAGCACCCCGCCGCAGACATCCCTCGCCCCGCAGCCGGAACCGGCTCCCGGATACAGCCGGGCGGTGGACCCCGTCGGCTACACGCTCGACGTGCCCGACGGGTGGCTCCGGAAGCAGGAGAAGGGCGAGAAGGCGCCGGTCGTCACCTACTACACCGACCCCGGCGACAGCCGCGAGATCGAGCTGTTCAAGGTCACCGAGGACAGCCCGGCCGACTCCCTCGACCAGGCCGAGAACAAACCGTGGGGCTTCAGGAAGCAGCTCTCCGGCTACGAGGTCCTCGACCGTACGTCGGGCCCGGGCTGGGCCGAACTCACCTACCACTACGACGGTGGTGAGGAGGTGGGCCCCCTCCTCGTCATCGACCACCGCTTCACGGCACCCGACGGCACGCTCTACGCGATCCGCGTCAGCCACTACGAGGGGGCCACGTCCGAGGACCTGCGCGGGCTGCTCACGACGGCCGTGAGCTCCTTCTGCCCGACGGGCACGGACTGCACGGGGGCGTAGCCGGCGGCAGCCGCTTCTCGAACCAGTACGCGGCGTAGGCGTTGTCGTCGTACCGGGGGATCTCCGTGTACCCGCAGGCCCGGTACATCGCCTGGGCCTCGGCGAGGACCGCATGCGTGTCGAGGCGGACGACTCCGTGGCCGCGGGAGACGGCCTCGCGTTCCAGGCCGTCCAGGATCCGCCGGGCGAGCCCGAGACGCCGGGCGTCCGGGTGCACCCACACATGCCGGATCTCGCCGACCCCGGGCTCCAGCCCGCGCAGCGCCCCGCAGCCGACGGGGCGCCCCTCCTCGTACGCGACGAGGAAGGCGCCGGCCGTTCCGGACACCTCGTGGGGCCGTACGAGGGCGGCCGGGTCGAAGCCCTCCGGGAAGCGCTCGTCGATGTCGGCGGCGTAGGCGGCCAGGCAGTGGCGGGCGTCGGCCGAGGAGCCGTCGACGACCTCGACCGTGATCGCCGCGAGCCGCAGCAGCCGCTCGGCAGTGGCGACAGCCGCCGTGAGGTCACCGCGCTGCCGCTCGCTCAGTCCGCCGAGCAGGCCCGCGGCGAGGACGTCGGCGCGGTGGTTCTGCTCCTTCACCTCGACCCGCCCGGCCGGGGTGAGCCGGGCGATGCGCAGCCTGCTGTCGTCGGGATGCACGCTCACCCGGACAAGGCCCTGCGATTCGAGCGCCTTGACCATCCGGCTCAGATATCCGGCGTCGAGCCCGAGCCGGCCCCGGAGGTCTCGGAGGGAGGCGCCCGCCCCGGCCTCGGAGACCCCCGTGCCATCGGCGGTCGCGGCGGTCGCGGTGGTCTCGGCGATCTCGAAGAGCAGGCGTGCCTCGCCGAGGGGGCGGTCCTGCCCGAGGTAGTGGTCGTCAAGGGCCCCGATGCGCCGGGTGAAGTAGCGGTTGAAGCGGCGCAGGGCCTTCACGTCTTCCGCGGCGACCGGTTCCGTAGAGACTGACTCCATATCTTTGACTGTAGTCAAAGAAATCGCTCGGCGGCTCAGATCTTCTGCAACTCGCTCTGCAGCTTCGAGATGTCCACCGACTCGTCCGCCGACGGCGTGGCCGACGGGACCGGCTCGTTGTAGTCGGTGAAGAGCAGGGTCAGGTCCGAGCCCTTGCCCTTCTCCGTCGCCTCCACCAGGTGGTGGTCGTCGTCCGTGCTGACGTACAGCGTGGTCTTCTTGCCGGTTTCCTTGTACGACAGCGGGATGACCTTCGAGCCGTCGACCGTCGTCTCGGCGCCCTTCGTCAGGGTGTGCCGGTTGTCCGGATCGCCGGTGATCTCCTTCTGGAAGGCGTCGAGATCGCAGCTGTCGGCCATGCCCTTGACCAGGGCGTCGCCGGTGGAGCCGTGGATGTAGCGGTTCTTGAACAGCTCGGCGGCAGCGTCACCCTGGCCACCGGGGATCTGGGTCTTCCAGAAGGCCTTGTCGGGTTTCATCCAGACCTGTCCGTCGCGCACGACCATCTTCACGCTGCCCCCGTCGGAGCCCATCTCGATGGAGCCCGTGCAGTTGCCGTCCTGGTCGAGGGCGAGGTCCATCGAGGTCGGCTGGGTGGTGCTGGTGCTCGTGCCCGCGCTGTCGTCGGTGAGCTTGAGGTGGACCGACTTCGCCTTCAGCAGGGTCTCCTGCGCCTTGTCGGAGAGTTCCTGTGCGCTCGCGCCGTCGCCGTCGCCGTCGTCCGCCCAGGACAGCGCGGGGGAGAGGGGTGAGACGGGCGAGAGGGGCGACAGGAGAAGCGCTGCGGCGACCGCCGTGCGGGCGAGCGTCTTCCTGGACATCGCGTCACCTCCATGGTGCGCATCAGCTCCATGGTGCGCATCAGCGCCTCACTACTCAGCGTACTTTTGTGCCTGTTTGCCCGCATTTTCAGTGACGCGGCCCACTTTCGGCCATGGATCGCGCATGCATCGCTGGTCGAGGGGCAGGCGCTCACGGCCCCCGAGAGTGACACGTGTGTGACACAGGGGCACTGAACAGGAACGGAAGGCAACACCGACCATGGCCGGACACCAGGGACACCAGACGATTCATGTGGGCGGGGAGTGGCGCGAAGCCGTCTCCCGCGCCACTCGCGACATCCTCGACCCCGCGGATGCCAAGCCGCTCGCCGTGGTCGCGGAGGGCGACGCGCGGGACGTGGACGCGGCGGTCGCCGCCGCCCGCCACGCCTTCGACGAAGGCCCGTGGCCGCACACCGCCGTCGCGGAGCGCGCCGCCCTGCTGCGCCGTGTCGCCGACCTCCTCGTGCGCGACCGGGAACAGCTCGGGCTGCTGGAGAGCCGTGACGCGGGCAAGACGGTCGAGGAGGGGCGCGTCGACATCGACTGCGTCGCCGACGCCTTCCGGTACTTCGCCGACCTCGTCGTGGGGGAGGGCGGCGGCCGTGTCGTCGACGCCGGGTCCAAGGACATCCACAGCGTCGTCGTGCACGAGCCCGTCGGCGTCTGCGCCATGATCACGCCCTGGAACTACCCGCTGCTGCAAGCCAGTTGGAAGGTCGCGCCCGCCCTGGCGGCCGGTGACACCCTGGTGATCAAGCCGAGCGAGATCACCCCGCTGACGACCGTCGCCCTCATCGACCTGCTGGTGGAGGCCGGGCTGCCGGTCGGCGTCGCCAACATCGTGACGGGGCCCGGGCATTCGGTCGGCGCCCGGCTCGCCGAGCACCCGGACGTCGACCTCGTCTCGTTCACCGGAGGTCTCGCCAGCGGCACGAAGGTCGCCCAGGCCGCCGCCGTGAGCGTGAAGAAGGTCGCGCTGGAGCTGGGCGGCAAGAACCCCAACGTCGTGTTCGCCGACGCCTGTTCGACCGAGGAGGGCTTCGACACGGCCGTCGACCAGGCCCTCAACGCCGCGTTCATCCACAGCGGCCAGGTCTGCTCGGCGGGCTCCCGCCTCATCGTCGAGGAGAGCGTGCGCGAACGCTTCGTCGCCGAACTCGCCCGCAGGGCAGGCCTGATCAGGCTCGGCCGCGGCACCGAGGAAGGCGTCGAGTGCGGCCCGCTCGTCTCCGAGCAGCAGCGCGCGAAGACCGAGGCGTACGTCGCCTCCGCGCTCGCGGAGGGCGCGGTGCTGCGGTCCGGCGGCAAGCGCCCCGAGCCGTCCGCCGAGCGGCCCGCCACCGGGTACTTCTACGAGCCGACCGTCCTCGACCGGTGCCACCGGGACATGAAGGTCGTACGGGAGGAGGTCTTCGGGCCGGTCCTCACCGTCGAGACCTTCCGCACCGAGGACGAGGCCGTCGCGCTCGCCAACGACACCGAGTACGGGCTCGCGGGCGCCGTCTGGACCGCCGACGCGGGCCGCGCCCGACGCGTCGCGGGACGTCTGCGCCACGGCACCGTCTGGATCAACGACTTCCACCCCTACCTTCCCCAGGCGGAGTGGGGCGGCTTCGGCAAGAGCGGAGTCGGCCGGGAACTCGGCCCGTCCGGTCTCGCCGAGTACCGCGAGACCAAGCACGTCTATCAGAACCTCGCGCCGCGGCCTGTGCGCTGGTTCAGGGGCTGAGCTCGATGCCGACCCCGACTGCGCTCGGATCCGGCTGGGGGTCCGGGGGTTATCCCCCGGGACAGCACAGCCAGAACCTCGCGCCGAAGCCGGTGCGGTGGTTCGCCGGCTGAGCGCCGCAAGTCCCCAAGAGCCGGGCCGCGTCCCCCACGTACGGCCTTGTCCCCCCGTCTCCCCACCCATTACGCGCAGTACCTTGCACGATCTTGAGGAGCACCACTTCATGTCCGAGCACGAGAACACGTACGACTACGTCGTCATCGGCGGCGGCACGGCAGGCTCCGTGATCGCGTCCCGGCTGACCGAGGACCCCGACGTCACCGTCGCCGTCATCGAGGGCGGTCCCAGCGACGTGGGCCGCGACGACGTCCTGACCCTGCGCCGGTGGATGGGCCTGCTCGGCGGCGAGCTGGACTACGACTACCCGACGACCGAGCAGCCACGCGGCAACTCGCACATCCGGCACAGCCGGGCCCGCGTCCTCGGAGGGTGTTCGTCCCACAACACGCTCATCGCGTTCAAGCCGCTGCCGTCCGACTGGGACGAGTGGGAGGCCGCGGGTGCCAAGGGCTGGGGTGCGGTGCCGATGGAGGCGTTCTTCGGGCGGCTCCTCAACAACATCGTTCCCGTCGACGAGAAGGACCGCAACGCCATCGCCCGCGACTTCGTGGACGCCGCGCAGTCGGCGCTCGGCGTGCCGCGCGTCGAGGGCTTCAACCGGGAGCCGTTCACCGAGGGCGTCGGCTTCTTCGACCTCGCGTACCACCCGGAGAACAACAAGCGCTCCAGCGCTTCGGTCGCCTACCTGCACCCGGTGATGGACGAGCGCCCCAACCTCCGCATCCTCCTGGAGACCTGGGCGTACAAGCTGGAGCTGGCGGGGACGCGCGCCACGGGCGTGCACGTACGCGGCAAGGACGGTGCCGAGACCCTCGTACGGGCCCGCCGCGAAGTCCTGCTGTGCGCGGGTGCCGTGGACTCGCCGCGCCTGCTCCTGCACTCCGGGATCGGGCCGCGCGCGGACCTCGAAGAGCTCGGCATCCCCGTCGCGCACGACCTCCCGGGCGTCGGCGAGAACCTGCTCGACCACCCGGAGTCGGTGATCGTCTGGGAGACGCACGGGCCCATTCCCGAGAACTCAGCGATGGACTCCGACGCGGGCCTCTTCGTGCGCCGCGACCCCGAACACGCGGGCCCCGACCTGATGTTCCACTTCTACCAGATCCCGTTCACCGACAACCCCGAGCGCCTCGGCTACGAACGCCCCGCGCACGGCGTCTCGATGACCCCCAACATCCCCAAGCCGCACAGCCGCGGCCGGCTCTCCCTGACCAGCGCGGACCCGGCCGACAAGCCCGCCCTCGACTTCCGCTACTTCACCGACGAGGACGACCACGACGGCCGGACCCTCGTCGACGGAATCAGGATCGCCCGCGAGATCGCCAGGTCCGAACCGCTCGCCGGATGGCTGAAGCGCGAGGTGTGCCCGGGACCCGACGTCACGGGCGACGAGGAGCTGAGCGAGTACGCGCGCAAGGTCGCGCACACCGTGTACCACCCGGCGGGCACCTGCCGTATGGGTGCCGCGGACGACCAACTCGCCGTCGTGGACCCCGAGTTGCGCATCCGCGGCCTCGACGGCATCCGGATCGCCGACGCGTCCGTCTTTCCGACCATGCCCGCCGTGAACCCCATGATCGGGGTGCTCATGGTCGGGGAGAAATGTGCCGACCTGATCGGAGGCGGTGCGTGATGACCACCACGACCACCGTGCCCACGCCCGAGCCCGCGAACGCCCCCGCCACGACCGGGAGTTCGCCCGTCTTCTCCGTCCACAACCTGTGGAAGGTGTTCGGCCCCAAGGCCGATCGCATACCCGGCGACCCCGAACTCGCCGCGCTCACCCCCGCGGAGCTGCGCGCCAGGACCGGCTGCACCGCCGCGGTGCGCGACGTCAGCTTCGACGTGCGCAAGGGCGAGGTCTTCGTCGTCATGGGCCTGTCCGGCTCCGGCAAGTCCACCCTCGTCCGCTGTCTGACCCGGCTCATCGAGCCGACCTCCGGCTCCCTCGCGATCGACGACGAGGACGTCCTCGCCATGGACACCGCCCGGCTGCGCGAACTCCGCCGCCACCGCGCCGCGATGGTCTTCCAGCACTTCGGCCTCCTCCCGCACAGGTCCGTCCTCGACAACGTCGCCTACGGCCTGGAGATCCAGGGCGTCAGCAAGGCCGAACGCCGCAGGCGCGCCCAGGACGTCGTCGCCAAGGTCGGCCTGGAGGGCATGGAGCAGCGCAGGCCCGGGCAGCTGTCCGGTGGCCAGCAGCAGCGCGTCGGGCTCGCACGGGCCCTCGCCGTCGACCCCGAGGTCCTCCTCTTCGACGAACCGTTCAGCGCGCTCGACCCGCTGATCCGGCGCGACATGCAGGAGGAGGTCATCCGGCTGCACCGCGAGGAGGGCCGCACGATGGTCTTCATCACCCACGACCTGAACGAGGCACTGCGCCTGGGCGACCGCATCGCGCTGATGCGCGACGGCAGCATCGTCCAGCTCGGCACGCCCGAGGAGATCGTCGGGTCCCCGGCCGACGACTACGTCCGCGACTTCGTCCAGAACGTGCCCCGCGAGCAGGTCATGACCGTGCGCACCGCCATGCGCGCCGGTGACTGCGGCGGCTCGGAGCACCCGGGCCGGCTCGCCCCCGACACCGTCGTCATCGACGCGATCAGGACCGTCGCGCACAGCGGCCGGGCCGCCTGTGTCGTGGAGGACGGCCGTTGCCTGGGGGTGGTCGACCACGAGCGGCTGCTCGACGTGGTGGCCGGAGCGGGGCCGAGCAAGGAGGCGGTCTGATGGCAACGGTCACCACCCCCGCCCCCCGGATCGCGCTGCCCGGTGTCCTCAGACACCGCGCCGCGGGCAAGCTCCTGCTGCTCGCCGTCGCCGCGGCCGTCCTGGTACCGCTCGCCAACGCCCGCTGGGCGAGCGGAACCTGGCCGCACGCGCTGACCGTCGACCTGAGCGAACCGCTCGGCCGGGCCAGCACCTGGATCATCGACAACCGCGACAGCCATCCGCTGTTCCTGTACTTCTTCGGATACGTCAGCAACGCCGTCGTCCTCTCCGTCCGCGCCGTCTACCTGGTGCTGCTCGCGGCAGGCTGGGCGGGTGTCACGGCCGTCGCGGCGGTCACCGCGTGGCGGGTCGCCGGCGTCCGGCTGGCGCTGGGCACGGCCGCCGCGTTCCTCGCGTGCGGGCTGCTCGGTATGTGGGTGCCCACCATGCAGACATTGGCGCTCATGGTGGTTGCCGTACTCGCGTCCGTCGTACTGGGCGCCCTGCTCGGCCTCGCCGCCGGGCTCTCCGACCGCACCTACCGCGCCCTGCGCCCGGTCCTCGACACCATGCAGGTGCTCCCGGCGTTCGCGTACCTGCTCCCCGTCGTCCTGGTGTTCGGCATCGGCGTCCCCGCGGCCGTGCTCGCCACCGTCGTGTACGCCGCCCCGCCCATGGCCCGGCTCACCGCGCTCGGCCTGCGCGGCGCCGACGCCGGGGTGATGGAGGCCGTCGCCTCACTCGGCGCCACGGTCCGCCAGCGGCTGCTGACCGCCCGCCTTCCGCTGGCCCGCAAGGAACTCCTCCTCGGCCTCAACCAGACGATCATGATGGCGCTTTCCATGGCCGTCATCGCCTCGGTGATCGGCGCGGGCGGCCTCGGTGACCGTGTCTACCAGGCCCTCGCCTCCGTCGACGTGGGTGCCGCGCTCGCCGCCGGCATCCCGATCGTGCTGCTCGCCGTCGTGCTCGACCGGGTGACCGGCGCGGCGGGAGAGCGCCTCGGCGAGCCCAACGGCAGTCCCCTGCAATGGGGTTACGCGGCCGTCGTCGCCGTGGCCGTCGCACTCGCCGGACGTCTCACCGGCCGCCTCGACTGGCCCGAGGCCTGGTCGGTCGGCATCGCCGAGCCCGTGAACCACGCCGTCGACTGGATGACCGACCACCTCTACTCCGGCGTCCCGTACATCGGCGGCACCGCCGACTGGGCGGGCCACTTCACCACCTGGGTCCTCGACCCGCTCCGGGACGGCCTGCTCTGGCTGCCCTGGTGGTCGGTCCTCCTGGTCGTCGTCACGCTCGCCTGGCTGATCGGCACCTGGCGCACCGCGCTCACCGCCGTCCTCGCGATGGCCGCGATCGGCGTCCTCGGCGTCTGGGAGCCGTCCCTCGACACCCTCTCCCAGGTGCTGGCAGCGGTCGCCGTGACCCTCGTCCTCGGCTTCGCGACCGGCATCGCCGCGGCCCGCAGCGAACGCGTGGAGCGGGCCCTGCGCCCGGTCCTGGACGTCTTCCAGACGATGCCGCAGTTCGTGTACCTGATCCCGGTGGTCGCCCTGTTCGGCATCGGCCGCGCCCCGGCCGTCGCCGCGGCCGTCGTCTACGCACTGCCCGCCGTCGTCCGCATCACCACCCAGGGCCTGCGCGCGGTCGACCCGTCCGCGCTGGAGTCCGCCCGCTCCCTCGGTGCGACCGGTCTGCAGCAACTGCGCCAGGTCCAGCTGCCGTTGGCCCGCTCGTCCCTGCTCCTCGCCCTCAACCAGGGTGTCGTCCTGGTCCTCGCCGTGGTCATCATCGGCGGCCTGGTCGGCGGCGGCGCGCTCGGCTACGACGTCGTGTTCGGGCTCGCCCAGGGCGACCTGGCCACCGGACTCGTCGCCGGTGCCGCGATCGTCTGCCTCGGCCTGATGCTCGACCGGGTGACCCAGCCCACGGGCCGACGAGGGAAGAAGGGAGCCTGACATGCGCATACGTACGATTTCCGCGGTGGCCGGGGGATCGGCCCTGTTGCTGCTGACCGGCTGCGGCGCCGCCGACATGACCAAGCAGTCCTCGCCCTACGCCAACGCCCAGGGCGCCAAGACGGTGACCCTCTCCGTGCAGTCCTGGGTCGGCGCACAGGCCAACGTGGCCGTCGCGCAGTACCTGTTGGAGCACCGGCTCGGCTACCGCGTCGACACCGTCCAGGTGGACGAGGTCCCGGCCTGGGACGCGCTCAGCCAGGGCCGCGTCGACGCGATCATGGAGGACTGGGGCCACCCCGACCAGGAGAAGCGGTACGTCGAGGACAAGAAGACCATCGCCCACGCGGGCGACCTCGGCGTCACCGGCCACATCGGCTGGTACGTCCCGACGTACTTCGCCAAGCAGCACCCCGACGTCACGAACTGGAAGAACCTCGACAAGTACGCAGACCAGCTGCGCACCGCGGAGAGCGGCGGCAAGGGCCAACTCCTCGACGGCTCCCCGTCGTACGTCACCAACGACAAGGCGCTGGTGGACAACCTGGACCTGAACTACCAGGTGGTGTTCGCCGGTTCGGAGGCGGCGCAGATCACCCAGATGAAGCAGTTCGCCAAGGAGAAGAAGCCCTTCCTCACCTACTGGTACTCACCCCAGTGGCTCTTCGAGAAGGTCCCGATGACGGAGGTGAAGCTCCCCGCCTACAAGGAGGGCTGCGACGCCGACGCCAAGAAGGTCGCCTGCGCCTACCCGCACACCCCGCTGCAGAAGTACCTCAACGCGGACTTCGCCAGGAGCGGCGGCAAGGCGGCCGCCTTCCTGAAGAAGTTCAAGTGGACGACGGAGGACCAGAACGAGGTGTCGTTGATGATCGCCAACGACAAGCTGACCGCGCAGGAGGCGGCGAAGAAGTGGGTGGCCCGCCACGCCTCCACATGGAAGGCGTGGCTGCGGTAGCCCCCGGCCGCCGCGTGATCACCGCAGCCCGTCGGCGATCCCCCGCAACGCCCCCGTCGCCGCCCGCTGCAGCCCCGGCCCGAACGTGATCCGCGTCGCCCCTCGCCCGCCCAGCTCGGCCGGCGAGGGGCCCCCGTCGAGCGTGGCGAACACGTTCACCGGCCCCTGGATCCCGGACCGCAGCAGGGGCAGTACGTCGACGGGGGCGCCGATCGGATACACGCAGTCGGCGCCCGCGGCGACGTACAACGCGGCCCGCTCGATGGCCCGTCCGGGATCCGTGACCCCGCGCACGAACGTGTCGATGCGCGCGTTGACGAAGAGCTGGTCGGCCGCCGCGGCCCGCACCTCAGCGAGCCAGTCGGCGTGCCGGGCCGCATCCTTGAGGGCACCCCCGTGCGAGTCCTCAAGGTTGCAGCCCACCGCACCCGTCTCCAGCAGCCGCTCCACCAGCTCCTTCGGCGCGAGCCCGTACCCGTCCTCGATGTCCGCGGACACCGGCACGTCGACGGCCCGGACGATCCGCGCCACCGCCGCGAACATCTCGTCGGCGGGCGTCGCCCCGTCCTCGTACCCGAGCGAGGCCGCGACCCCCGCGCTGGGCGTCGCGAGCGCCGGGAACCCCGCGTCGGCGAACACCCGCGCGGAGGCGGCGTCCCACGGCCCGGGAAGGACCAGCGGGGCGTCGGGCAGACGGCCCCGGTGCAGCGCGCGGAACGTCTCTGCCTTGCTCACCACGTGGGTCCTCCCGGTGGGATGCGGCGGCTGACCATCAGCCGGTTCCATCCGTTGATGACGGTGATCAGTCCGATGAGATGGGCGAGCCGATCGTCGTCGAAGTGCTTGGCGGCCCGCTCGTACACCCCCTCCGGCACGAAGCCGTCGGTCAGGACGGTGACGGCTTCGGTGAGCGCGAGAGCGGCCCGTTCGCGCTCGCTGTAGAGGTCCTCGGCCTCCTCCCAGGCGTCGAGGAGATCGAGACGCCGCCGATCGACGCCGTGCTCGCGCGCGAGGCCGAGATGCATGTCGAGGCAGAACGCGCAGTGGTTGATCTGCGAGGCGCGGATCATGACGAGTTCGGCGAGCTCCGGATCGCCGAGCCCCTTCTTCGCGGCCGCGCTCAGCGCGGACATGGCCCGCCCCACCCGCTGGTCGAGCACCTGCGTACGGCTCACTTGTGCGTGCCTGCCTGGTAGTGGCCCGGCGTCATCCGGGTGCTCACCCCGAACCGGTTCCACGCATTGATCACCGTGATCGCGGCGATCAGCTGGGACAGCTCCGCCTCCTCGAACTGCTTGGCGGCCCGCTCGTACACCTCGTCCGGCACGAAACCGTCGGTCAGCACGGTGATCGCCTCGGTCAGCTCGATCGCGGCCAGTTCCTTCTCGGTGTAGAAGTGCCGCGACTCCTCCCACGCGCTGAGCTGAATGATCCGCTCGACGCTCTCACCCGCCGCGAGCGCGTCCTTGGTGTGCATGTCCAGGCAGAACGCGCAGTGGTTGATCTGCGACGCCCGGATCTTCACCAGCTCGTACAGCTTGGGCTCCAGGCCCTGGCGGGCGGCGGTGTCCAGCCGCAGCATCGCCTTGTAGACCTCGGGGGCGTGCTGGGACCAGTTCAGACGGGGGGCCTGCTCGGCGGCGTACGGGACGGATTCCTCAGTGGTCATGTCCTCGACCCTAGGAGCGGAGCAGCCCAAGGGTATGGTCCATTTCCATGGCGAAAACCTGGGCCACTTTGGGCGTCGACCTGCACCTGGAACCGAACGGCTCCGGCGGTCTGCGCCGGGGCCTGACCGACGCCCTGCGGGACGCGGTCCGCGGCGGCCGGCTCGCTCCCGGCACCCGCCTCCCCTCCTCACGCACCCTCGCCGCCGACCTGGGCATCGCACGCAACACGGTCGCCGACGCGTACGCCGATCTCGTCGCCGAGGGCTGGCTCACCGCCCGCCAGGGCTCCGGCACCCGCGTCGCGGAGCGCCCCGTCCCGCAGCGCACGCCGGACACCCCACCCCACCCGCGCGAGCCGGGCCGCCCCACGTACGACCTCGTCCCCGGCGCCCCCGACCTCGCCTCCTTCCCGCGCACGGAATGGCTCAAGGCGGCCCGGCGCGCACTGGCGGCGGCCCCGCACGACGCCCTCGGCTACGGCGACCCGCGCGGCCGTGTCGAACTGCGCACCGCGCTCGCGGTCTACCTGGCCCGCGCCCGGGGCGTCCGCGCCGACCCGGAGCACATCGTGGTCTGCTCCGGGTTCGCGGACGGGCTGACACTGCTCGGCCCGGTGCTGCGCGGGCGCGGGCTGCGCTCGCTCGCCGTGGAGTCGTACGGCCTCGACGCGCACTGGAACCTGCTGGAGCGGGCGGGGCTGCGCACCGTGCCGCTGCCGTTCGACGAACTCGGCACGGACATCGGCGAGTCGGCGGGCGTACGCGGCATGCTGCTGACCCCCGCGCACCAGTTCCCCATGGGCGTGCCGCTGCACCGCGACCGGCGGGCCGCCGCCGTCGACTGGGCGCGTCGCACCGGCGGCCTGATCCTGGAGGACGACTACGACGGCGAGTTCCGCTACGACCGTCAGCCGGTGGGCGCGCTCCAGGGACTGGACCCCGACCGCGTCGTCTACCTCGGCACCGCCAGCAAGTCGCTGGCTCCCGGACTGCGGCTGGGCTGGATGGTGCTGCCGCCGGCCCTGGCCGCGGAGGTCGTCGCGCTCAAGCGCGGCGGTGGCTGGTCCAGCGGAGTCCTGGACCAGCTGACGCTGGCGGAGTTCCTCACGTCGGGGTCCTACGACCGGCACGTCCGCGCCGCGCGCCTTCGTTACCGGCGTCGGCGCGACGGTCTGGTCGCCGCCCTTGCCGCGCAGGCGCCCGGCGTCCACGCCACCGGCATCGCGGCCGGCCTGCACGCCGTCCTCCAACTCCCGCCCGGCACCGAGCAGTCGGTGCTCCGCGCCGCCGCCTGGCAGGGCCTGGCCCTGCACGGCCTCACCCGCTACCGCCACGCCCTGTCGACCGCGCCCCGACAGGACGCCCTGGTCGTGGGCTACGGCACCCCGCCGGACCATGCGTGGGCGGGGGCACTGTCCGCCCTGTGCAGGGCGCTGCCGTCGCCGTAGAAGCCGGAGGGGCTGGATTCAGCCCGTCCGGCGTTTGAGGACGAGCGCGAAGCGCGATGCAGGGGGGAGGGAGCGCAGCCCCCAGGTCAACGGGATGGGCAGGGGCGGAGGGGGCGAATCAAGCCTCGGCCCGCTCCACCGCCGGCGCCTCCCCGAACCGCGCCAGCGCCAACGCACCGGCCACCGCGACGGCGAAGCCGAGGACGGCCAGCCAGCCCAGACCCTCCCGGGTCCGGTCCCCGAGCCACACCACCCCCACCACCGCGGGCCCGATCGTCTCCCCGATCACCAGCCCGGCGGTGGCGGTGGTCACCGACCCCCGCTGCAACGCGGAGGTGAGCAGCACAAACGCCGCGCCACCACCCAACAGCAACGCATACGTCGCAGGGTTGGAGAGGAGCGCGCCGACCCCGAGGTCGTCGATGAGCCGCACCGTCACCTCGACGACCCCGAACCCGAACCCCGCCCCGAGCCCGAGCGTCAACGCCCGCCCACGATCGGGCAGCCGCCCGGCGACACCCCCGAGCAGCAGCACCCCCACCGCCGTACCGAGCATCACGTACTTGAGCGTCAGCGACCCGGCCCGCTCCCCCTCCGTCCCGGACGCCAGCCCGAGCATCGCAAGGCCCGCGCACACGACGCCCACCGCGCCCCACTCGACCCGGCTCAGTCGTACGTCCAGCAGCCGGGCGGCGACGACGGCGGTCACGGCGAGGCTCGCGGCGAGCGCCGCGCCGACGGCGTAGATGGGAATGGAGCGCAACGCGGCGATCTGGAGCAGGAATCCGACCCCGTCGAGCGCGAGCCCCGCCAGATACCGCCACTGCCGCAGCGCCCGCAGCAGCAGCGCGGCCTCGCCGCCGGGCGCCGAGTCGTCGGCAACCGCCCGTGCGGCGATCGCCTGCAACACCGTCGCCGTACCGAAGCAGACCGCTGCGCCAAGGGCGCACACCATTCCGAAGAGCACGAAGTGACTTTAGGGGAAGGGGGTGGCGGGG
The DNA here is from genome assembly GCF_040606085.1 of Streptomyces sp. NPDC005485. Classification (NCBI taxonomy): domain Bacteria; kingdom Bacillati; phylum Actinomycetota; class Actinomycetes; order Kitasatosporales; family Streptomycetaceae; genus Streptomyces; species Streptomyces sp. NPDC005485. Next base: position 169,038 of record NZ_JBEXDZ010000001.1, read on the forward strand.
CCGTCGCTCAGGCGCCCAGCACACCCCGCAACTGGCCCAGCCCCCAGTCCAGATCCTCCTTGGTGATCACCAGCGGCGGGGCGATCCGGATCGTCGAGCCATGCGTGTCCTTGACCAGCACACCGCGGTCCATCAGCTTCTCGGAGATCTCCCGGCCCGTGCCGTACGCCGGATCGATGTCGACGCCCGCCCACAGGCCGCGCCCGCGGACCTCGGTCACATGGCCGGAACCGGTCAACAGGCCGAGTTCGCGGTGGAGATGGTCGCCCAGCTCCGCCGCCCGGCGCTGGAAGTCGCCCGAGCGCAGCATCGCGATCACCTCCAGCGCCACCGCGCACGCGAGGGGGTTCCCGCCGAACGTCGACCCGTGCTCGCCCGGCCGGAACACACCGAGCACCTCACGCGAGGACACCACCGCCGAGACGGGCACGATCCCGCCGCCGAGCGCCTTGCCCAGCACGTACATGTCGGGCACCACACCCTCGTGCTCGCACGCGAACGTCCTCCCGGTGCGGCCGAGGCCCGACTGGATCTCGTCCGCGACGAACAGGACACCGCGCTCGCGCGTCAGCTCCCGCACGCCCGCCAGATAGCCGGCCGGCGGCACCAGCACCCCCGCCTCGCCCTGGATCGGCTCCAGGAGCACCGCCACCGCGTTCTCCGTGAGCGCGGCACGCATCGCGGTGAGATCGCCGTACGGCACGATCTCGAAGCCCGGTGTGTACGGCTCGTAGTCCGCCCGTGCCTCGCGGTCGGTGGAGAAGCTGATGAGCGTCGTCGTACGGCCGTGGAAGTTGCCGGCCGCGACGACGATCTTCGCCATTCCGGAGGGCACACCCTTGACCCGGTAGCCCCACTTGCGGGCCGCCTTCACCGCGGTCTCCACCGCCTCCGCGCCGGTGTTCATCGGCAGCACCAGCTCCATCCCGCACAGCTCGGCGAGCTGCCCGCAGAAGTCGGCGAACCGGTCGTGGTGGAATGCCCGCGAGGTCAGCGTCACCCGCTCCAGCTGGGCTCTGGCCGCGTCGATCAGCCGCCGGTTGCCGTGGCCGAAGTTCAGCGCCGAGTATCCGGCCAGCAGGTCGAGGTAGCGGCGGCCCTCGACGTCCGTCATCCAGGCCCCGTCCGCGGTCGCCACGACGACCGGCAGCGGGTGGTAGTTGTGCGCGCTGTGCGCGTCGGCGGCGGCGATCAGGGTTTCGGTAGTGCTCACGGGGTCTCCCTCTCCAACCGCACGGGTGCTTGTGGCCCCCTTCCTATCGTCGCTCGCATGGTGGACGCAGGAACCCGGCGATCCGGCGCGCCCGGTAGGCTGACCGGCGGGCCGTGACTGGCGCGCTGGGATGGGACCGACCATCGGGGAGCGGCCCTGGACGTCGTACGGAAGTACGGCGGTCCAGCGACTGTGTGCCGTGCGCCTGGGCCGAACCGTGAACGCTGAACCCACGCCGTCCGGAGGTCCCGCCGATGTCAGAACCCCTCTCCACCGAATCCACCGCCTTCCGCGCCGCCCTCGACGTGATCCGTGCCGTCGAACCGCGCGTGGCCGACGCCATCGGCCAGGAGGTGCACGACCAGCGCGAGATGCTCAAGCTGATCGCCTCCGAGAACTACGCCTCCCCGGCCACCCTCCTGGCCATGGGCAACTGGTTCAGCGACAAGTACGCCGAGGGCACCGTCGGCCGCCGCTTCTACGCCGGCTGCCGCAACGTCGACACCGTCGAGGCCCTCGCCGCCGAGCACGCCCGCGAACTCTTCGGCGCCCGGCACGCCTACGCCCAGCCGCACTCCGGCATCGACGCCAACCTGGTCGCCTTCTGGGCCGTCCTCGCCGACCGCGTGGAGGCCCCGGCGCTCGCCGAGGCCGGCGTCCGCAACGTGAACGACCTCTCCGACGCCGACTGGGCCGAGCTGCGCCGGGCCTTCGGCAACCAGCGCATGCTGGGCATGTCCCTGGACGCGGGCGGCCACCTCACGCACGGCTTCCGCCCGAACATCTCCGGCAAGATGTTCGACCAGCGCTCCTACGGCACCGACCCGGCCACCGGCCTCATCGACTACGAGGCCCTGCGCGCGTCCGCCCGCGAGTTCAAGCCGCTGATCATCGTCGCCGGCTACTCCGCCTACCCGCGCCTGGTGAACTTCCGCATCATGCGGGAGATCGCCGACGAGGTCGGCGCGACGCTCATGGTCGACATGGCGCACTTCGCCGGTCTCGTCGCGGGCAAGGTCCTCACCGGCGACTTCGACCCGGTCCCGCACGCCCAGATCGTCACCACCACCACGCACAAGTCGCTGCGCGGCCCGCGCGGCGGCATGGTCCTGTGCGACGACTCCCTCAAGGACCAGGTCGACCGCGGCTGCCCGATGGTGCTGGGCGGCCCGCTCCCGCACGTCATGGCCGCCAAGGCCGTCGCCCTCGCCGAGGCCCGCCGCCCCGAGTTCCGCGACTACGCCCAGGCCGTCGTCGACAACGCCCGCGCGCTCGCCGAGGGCCTGATGAGGCGCGGCGCCACCCTGGTCACCGGCGGCACCGACAACCACCTCAACCTGATCGACGTCGCCTCCTCCTACGGCCTCACCGGCCGCCAGGCGGAGACCGCCCTGCTCGACTCGGGCATCGTCACCAACCGCAACGCCATCCCCGCCGACCCGAACGGCGCCTGGTACACCTCCGGCATCCGCATCGGCACCCCGGCGCTCACCACGCGCGGCCTGGGCGCGGCCGAGATGGACGAGATCGCGGGCCTCATCGACCGCGTCCTGACCACCGCCGAGCCGGGCACCACCAGCAAGGGCGCCCCGTCCAAGGCCCAGCACGTGCTGGACCCGAAGATCGCGGACGAGATCGCCCACCGCGCGACCGACCTGCTGACCGGTTTCCCGCTGTACCCGGAGATCGACCTCGGCTGATCCCCGCGCGGCCGATCCCCGCGGGGTTCACAGATCGATCAGTTCCTGTCGTGGCTCCCGCGGCGGTCCGGGCTCGTGCCGGGCCGCCGCGCGGCGTATCAGCAGACTGCCGCCCACGCCGAGGGCCAGGCCCCCGGCGAGCCCCGTGACCGCCCACCGCACGCTGTCCGACGTCCCCTTGTCCGCCGCGGCGGACGTGGTGGTGGCCGTACGCGCGGGTCCGAGCAGCCCGTCGCGGTTCAGCTCGTCGAAGACCGTCCGCGAGGCCCGGTGCCAGCGGATGTCGTCGTCCTCCACGTCGGGCGCCGGGTCGGTGCGCACCCACACCACGCCGTCGGCCGCCTGGAACACCTGGTCCACGCGTTCCATGGCGATGTCCCCGCCGGGCGCCCGCTGCGTGTACGGCCAGCCCCCGATGCCCGTCATGCCCCATAGCACGGTGACCCGCACCTGCGGGAGGCGGCCCTCCTGCCAGGCCTCCGGGACCGCCTCGCTGTCCGTGTCCGTGGGCGCCAGCAACTGCCACAGCCGGGCGAAGTCCCGCTGGCCGGACCGCAGGGCGACCGTCCGCGCTGTGCCGTTCGTCACGACGAGCGCGAGATCGGGTACGTCCCGGTCCGTGGCCTGCGCCCGGGACGCCCCCGGCCCCGTCAGCACCACGGCCGCAGCCGCCGTCACCGCCACCAGCCCACCGAACCCGCGCATCGGTCTCCCTCCCATGTCTTCCCCCTTGTTACACCGTCGCCGACGGATAGGTTCCCGTCTGTTTCCGCCCTGTCCCTGATCGTGCCCGTACACCTGAGAGAATGGTGGACATGGCCTCTGATCGTCCTCGCGTGCTCTCCGGAATCCAGCCCACAGCAGGCTCGTTCCACCTCGGCAACTACCTCGGCGCCGTCCGCCAGTGGGTCGCCCTGCAGGAGTCCCACGACGCGTTTTACATGGTCGTCGACCTGCACGCGATCACCGTTCCGCAGGACCCGGCCGAGCTGCGCGCCAACACCCGGCTCGCCGCCGCGCAGCTCCTCGCCGCCGGTCTCGACGCGGATCGCTGCACGCTCTTCGTGCAGAGCCATGTGCCCGAGCACGCCCAGCTCGCCTGGGTCATGAACTGCCTGACCGGTTTCGGTGAGGCGTCCCGCATGACCCAGTTCAAGGACAAGTCGGTCAGACACGGCGCGGACCGGGCCTCCGTCGGCCTGTTCACGTACCCCGTCCTCCAGGTCGCGGACATCCTGCTGTACCAGGCGCACGAGGTCCCGGTCGGCGAGGACCAGCGCCAGCACGTCGAGCTGACCCGCGACCTCGCCGAGCGGTTCAACGGCCGCTTCGGCGAGACCTTCGTGATCCCGAAGCCGTACATCCTCAAGGAGACGGCGAAGATCTTCGATCTCCAGGACCCGTCGATCAAGATGAGCAAGTCGGCGTCCACGCCGAAGGGCCTGATCAACCTCCTCGACGAGCCGAAGGCGACGGCGAAGAAGGTCAGGAGCGCGGTCACCGACACCGACACGGTCATCAGGTATGACGTGGCCGAGAAGCCGGGTATCAGCAACCTGCTGACCATCTACTCGACGCTCACCGGAACCGGTATCGCGGAACTGGAGCAGAACTACGCCGGCAAGGGCTACGGTGCGCTCAAGACGGACCTCGCCGAGGTCATGGTCGACTTCGTGACGCCGTTCCGGGAGCGCACCCAGCAGTATCTGGACGACCCGGAGACGCTCGACTCGATCCTGGCCAAGGGTGCCGAGAAGGCGCGCGCCGTCGCCGCGGAGACGCTCTCCCAGGCGTACGACAAGGTGGGCTTTCTGCCCGCCAAGCACTGACACCGGGTCCGACCGCCGGCGCGACCGCCGGTAAGAGACGAGCACGACACCGGTACGACGCCCGCTACGGGGCCGCACGGCCGTACAGTCGACAGTCGAGCCGGCAGTCGCGCCTGCCTGCCGGGCCGGCTCGACCCGACAGCACGACAACACCACGACACCTCAACACGACGAAGGAGACGACGTGGGGACCGTAACGATCGGTGTCTCGATCGCGGTCCCGGAGCCTCATGGCAGCCTGCTCCAGGAGCGGCGCGCGGGCTTCGGCGACCCCGCGGCTTCCGGTATCCCCACGCACGTCACCCTGCTGCCGCCGACGGAGGTCGAGAACTCGGCGCTGCCCGCGATCGAGGCGCACCTCGTCGAGGTCGCGGCCGCCGGGCGCCCCTTCCCGATGCGGCTGTCCGGGACGGGCACCTTCCGCCCGCTCTCCCCGGTGGTCTACGTCCAGGTCGTCGAGGGCGCCGCGGCCTGCACCTGGCTGCAGAAGCAGGTCCGCGACGCCTCCGGGCCCGTGGCGCGCGAGCTGCACTTCCCCTACCACCCGCACGTCACCGTGGCGCACGGCATCGAGGACGCGGCGATGGACCGCGCGTTCGAGGAGCTCTCCGGCTACGAGGCGCAGTGGCCGTGCACGGGCTTCGCGCTCTACGAACAGGGGGCCGACGGCGTGTGGCGCAAGCTCCGCGAGTTCGCCTTCGGCGGCGCCGTCGTCCCGCCGCAGGCCGCCGCCCCCGCGGAGCGGGACAGCACGCCTGCCCGCTGAGCCCGTCGTGACCGGCCGCGCGGTTCGCCGAGCCTGCTCAGAGGTCTTCGACTACAGCGGCAGCCGTCGGAACAGCGGCCGCGGCACATGCCGCAGCGCCGACATCACCAGCCGCAGCGCGCCCGGCACCCACACCGTCTCGGACCGCCGCCGAAGCCCCAGCTCGATCGCCGTCGCGACCGCTTCCGGAGTGGTGGCCAGCGGGGCTTCCGTCAGGCCCGCCGTCATCCTCGTACGCACGAATCCGGGGCGTACGACCATGACGTGCACGCCGGTGCCGTGCAGCGCGTCGCCCAGGCCCTGGGCGAAGGCGTCCAGGCCCGCCTTGCTGGAGCCGTAGATGAAGTTGGCGCGGCGGGCGCGCTCCCCGGCGACCGAGGAGAGCACCACCAGCGAGCCGTGGCCCTGCGTCTGGAGCGCCCGCGCGCACACCAGCCCCGCCGACACGGCGCCCGTGTAGTTGGTCTGGGCGACCCGCACCGCGGACACCGGCTCCTTCTCGTCGCGCGCCTGGTCGCCGAGGACCCCGAAGGCGAGCAGCACCATGTCGAGGTCGCCCTCGGCGAAGACCTTGCCGAGCGCGGTCTCGTGGGAGTGGGGGTCGAGCGCGTCGAAGTCGACGGTCCGGGTGTCCGCGCCGAGCGCGCGCAGATGGGCTGCGGCCTTCTCCAGTTCGGGGGAGGGCCGGCCGGCCAGCCACACCGTGCGGGTGCGGCGGGCGATCAGCCGGCGGGCGGTGGCGAGGGCGATCTCGGAGGTGCCGCCGAGGATCAGCAGGGACTGGGGGGTGCCGAAGGCGTCCTTCATGGCAGCTTCTCCTAGAAGTTCAAGTTCATAATTCAAGTTCAGAAGTTCAGAAGTTCAGTCGACGGGACAGGTCCGAGGCGAAGACGCCCCGCGGGTCCAACTCGGCTCGCAGGGCCTGGAATTCGGCCAGCCGCGGATACATCCCCGCCAGCAGTTCCGGCCGCAGCCGCGCGTCCTTGGCGAGGTACACGCGGCCGTCCGCCGCCGCGACCTCCACGTCCAGCTCGTCGAGGAACGCGCCGAGGCCGGGCAGGTTGGCGGGGATGTCCAGGGCGAGGGTCCAGCCCGGCATCGGGAAGGACAGCCAGCCCGGATCGCCCTCCCCGAACCGCTTGAGGACGGCGAGGAAGGACGGGCAGCGGTGCGCGGAGATGCGGTGCACGATCCGGCGCAGGGCGTCCTCCTGCCCGTACCCGACGGCGAACTGGTACTGCACGAAGCCGCAGCGCCCGTAGATCCGGTTCCAGTGCGGGACCCCGTCGAGGGGGTGGAAGAAGGTGGAGATCTTCTGGAGCTGGCCGGTGCGCGCGACGGGCGCCTTGCGGTACCAGAGCTCGTTGAAGAGGCCGACCGTGGTGCGGCCGAGGAGGCCTTCGGGGACGAAGGCGGGGGCGGCCGGGAGCTGGGCGGGGCGGAACGCCAGCGGGTGGCGGCGGGCGCGGTCCGGCAGGGCGTCCAACGGGGCGTGGTCGCCGCGGGTGAGCACCGCGCGGCCCAGCGAACGGCCGCGTGCGAGCAGGTCGATCCAGGCCACCGAGTAGCGGTGGAGGTGGTCGGTGGCGGTGAGGCGGGCCATCAGGTCGTCGAGGTCGACGGCGCGTTCGGTGTCGACCATCATCAACGAGGTCTCGACGGGCTGCAGTTGGACGGTCGCCGTGAGGATCACCCCGGTCAGGCCCATGCCGCCCGCGGTGGCGTCGAAGAGAGGGGTGCCACGGCCGACCGTACGGATCCCGCCGTCCGCGGTCAGCAGCTCGAAGGAGAGCACATGGCGGGCGAACGACCCGGACACATGGTGGTTCTTGCCGTGGATGTCCGCGCCGATCGCGCCGCCGACCGTCACATACCGGGTCCCGGGCGTGACGGGCACGAACCAGCCGAGCGGCAGCAGGACTTCCATCAGCCGGTGCAGGGAGACGCCCGCGTCGCACAGCACCGTGCCGCCGTCCGCGTCGATGGCGTGGATGCGGTCGAGTCCCGTCATGTCGAACACGGCCCCTCCCGCGTTCTGGGCGGCGTCCCCGTACGCCCGCCCGAGCCCGCGCGCGATGCCACCGCGCGCCCCGCACTCCCGGACGGCGGCCACCATCTCCTCGTAGGTGCGCGGGCGGACCAGGCGGGCGGCGGTCGGGGCGGTGCGGCCCCAACCCGTGACGGAGACGGTGTCGGCAGGCATGGCCGTGACCGTAGCCCCGGAAAGGGTGCATAACTACCTAATCACCCCGATCCGCACGGCCCCTCACCGAAATGGGTGATTAATGGGATGTCGTCCTAGATTGCCGTAGTTCTGCGCTCACTCCCTAGAAGAGTGAGATCACATGGACGACCTTGACGGCGACCTTGCCGACGTTCTTGACGATGATCTTGGCGACGACTTCGCCGGCATGGACCGCCGGCTGCTGTCGACGCTGCACGCGTACGGCGCCGATCCGCGGGTGGCCGCCCTCGCGCGCGGCCTGTCCCGGGCCGGGGAGCACGGCGCGCTGTGGCTCGCCGCCGGGCTCGCGGGCGCGGCGGTCGACCGGGAACGGCGCCGCGCCTGGCTGCGCGGCACGGCACTCACCGCCGGCGCCCATCTGGCCAGCATGGGGGTGAAGCGGCTCGTGCGCCGCCCGCGCCCCGCACATGTGCGGCCGCTGGTCCGCACCGCCGGACGTCACTCCTTCCCCAGCTCGCACGCCACCTCGGCCGCCGCCGCCGCGGTCGCCTACGGAGCACTGGGCGCCCCCGCGGTCGCCCCGGTCGCCGCCGCCATGTGCCTGTCCAGGCTGGTCGTCGGCGTGCACTACCCCTCGGACGTCGCCGCGGGCGCGGCCCTGGGCGCCCTGACGGCCCGCCTCGGCGCCCGCTGGATGGGAGCCGACGCGGGCCCGGCTGCCCGCTGGATGGGAGCCGACCATGGCTGAGCGCACGGTACTGGTCACCGACCGCGCCACCACCGGACGCCGTAGCACCTCCCCGGCGCCCGCACGGCCCGGCGGACTCGCGCGGGGGCTGCTGCGCACCGCCCGCCCCCGCCAGTGGGTCAAGAACGTCCTCGTCGTCGCCGCCCCGGCCGCCGCCGGCCAGCTCTTCTCACGCCACTCCCTCACCCAACTCGCCCTCGTCTTCGTCCTGTTCACGGCCTGCGCGAGCGCCGTCTACCTGATCAACGACGCCCGGGACGCGGCCGCCGACCGCGCCCACCCCGTCAAACGGCACCGTCCGGTCGCCGCCGGACAGGTCCCCGTCCCCGTCGCCTACACCGTCGGCGGCATCCTCGCCGTCCTCGCCCCCACCGCCGCCGCCTGGCTCTGCTCGCCCTTCACCTCGGCGCTGCTCACCGCCTACCTCGGCATGCAACTCGCGTACTGCGTCAGCCTCAAGCACGTCCTCGTCGTCGACCTCGTCGTCGTCACGACAGGGTTCGTGATGCGCGCGATGATCGGCGGGCTCGCGCTCGGCATCCCGCTCTCGCGCTGGTTCCTCATCACCACCGGCTTCGGCGCGCTGTTCATGGTCTCGGCGAAGCGGTACTCCGAAGCCGTCCAGATGGCCGGAAAGGCAGGCGCCACACGGGCGTTGCTCACCGAGTACACCACCGGCTACCTGCGCTTCGTGTGGCAACTGGCCGCCGGGGTCTCCGTCCTCGGCTACTGCCTGTGGGCCCTGGAGGAGGGCGGCGTGCCCAGCACCAGCGTGCTGCCGTGGCGGCAGTTGTCGATGGTGGCCTACATTCTGGCCATCCTGCGCTACGCCGTCTTCGCCGACCGGGGCACGGCGGGCGAGCCCGAGGACGTCGTCCTGCGCGATCGTGCGCTCGCCCTCATCGGCCTGGCCTGGCTGGCCATGTACGGGCTCGCGGTGGCCAACTGGTGAGCATCGCCCAACGGCCCCTGGTTCACGAGCTGTTCGGCTTCGCCACCGCCGGACTCCTCGCCTACGCCGCCGATCTCGGCCTCTTCGTCTGGCTGCGCGGGCCCGTCGGGCTCGACCCGCTGACCGCCAAGTCGCTCTCCTTCATGGCCGGTTGCTCGGTCGCCTACGCGGGCAACGCACTCGGCACGTACCGCAACGCCCCACGCGGACTGCGCCAGTACGGCGCCTTCTTCGCCGTGAACGTCGCCGGAGCCCTCGTCCAGCTGCTGTGCATCGCCGTCAGCCACTACGGGCTCGGCTTCACCTCGCCGCGCGCGGACACCGTCTCGGGCGCCGGGATCGGCATGGCGCTCGCCACTGTCCTGCGGTTCTGGGGTACCCGGACATGGGTGTTCCGGCGGGAGGGAAGAATCGGATCATGGACTGGCTGAAAAAGCTCCCCGGTATCGGGCCGGTGGTCACGTGGCTGATGACCACGCACGCGTGGCGCTCCTACGAGCGTCTGGACCGGGTCAAGTGGACGCGGCTCGCCGCGGCGATGACCTTCATCAGCTTCATCGCGCTCTTCCCGCTGCTCACCGTCGCCGCGGCGATCGCCGCCGCCACGCTCAGCGACCGTCAGCAGACGGACCTCCAGGACAAGATCGCCGACCAGGTCCCCGGCATCTCCGACCAGATGGACATCCACTCGCTGGCCCAGAACGCGGGCACCGTCGGCGTCATCGCGGGCGCCCTGCTGCTGTTCACCGGCATCGGCTGGGTCGGCTCGATGCGGGAGTGCCTGCGCGCGGTGTGGGAGCGCGACGACGAGGAGGGCAACCCCTTTGTGCGCAAGCTCAAGGACGGCGGCGTGCTCGTCGGCCTGGGCGGCGCCGTCCTCGTCACCATCGCCGCGTCGACCGTCGCCTCCGCCATGGTCGGCTGGATCGCCGACCAGCTCGGCATCGAACGGGGCGGCTGGGGCAGCCTCGTGCTGCGGACCGCCGCGTTCCTCGTCGCCGTCCTCGCCGACTTCCTCCTCCTGCTGTACGTCCTCACACTGCTGCCCGGCGTCGAGCCCCCGCGGCGCCGGCTGATCACCGCCGCGCTGATCGGCGCGGTCGGCTTCGAGCTGCTGAAGCTGCTGCTCAGCGGCTATATCCAGGGCGTCGCCTCGAAGAGCATGTACGGCGCCTTCGGCGTGCCCGTCGCGCTACTGCTGTGGATCAACTTCACCTCGAAGCTCGTACTCTTCTGCGCCGCGTGGACGGCGACGCAGAGCGAGGGGGAGGCCGAGGGGGACGAGGAGCAGACCGAGGGGGCTGAGGATCAGGCCGAGGGGGCTGAGGGCGACGAGGAGGCTGAGGTGGAGGCCCAGGTCAGCGGCCCGAACGGCGACGCACCAGATCGGGCAGCGGCCAGCGGCGGTTGACCAGGAAGATCCCCGCGGCGAGCAGCACCAGCACGCCGCCCGCGATGCCCAGCGCGACGCCGATGCCACCCGTCCGCAGCTTCGCGTGCGAGGCCGCGGTCACCGGCTTGCCGGAGGCGGCGCCGTCCGGAGACGCGTTCGCCCCCGCCTGCGCGCTCGGCTCGACACCCTTCGGCGCGACCAGCTCACCCACCGGCTGGACCTTGTCGGCCGCCTGGAAACCCCAGTCGAGCAGCTTCGCCGCTTCCTTGTAGACCTCGTTGTGCTCGTCCTTCTCCGGGTTCATCACCGTGACGAGCAGCACCTTGCCGCCACGCTCCGCGACGCCGGTGAAGGTCGCCCCCGCGTTGGTGGTGTTGCCGTTCTTCACCCCTGCGATGCCCTGGTAAGGGGTGATGTCGCTGTCGCCGGCGAGCAGGCGGTTGGTGTTCTGGATCGCGAAGGACTCCCGGGTCTTCTTGCCCTTCTTGTTCTTCTTCGTCTCGCCCGGGAACTTCGCCGTGACCGTGGAGCAGTACTCCCGGAAGTCCTTCTTCTGCAGGCCGGAGCGGGCGAACAGGCTCAGGTCGTACGCCGAGGAGACCTGGCCCTTCTCGTCGTAGCCGTCCGGGCTGACGACATGCGTGTCGAGGGCCTGGAGGTCCTCGGCGTGCTCCTGCATGTCCTTGACCGTCTGGTCGACACCCTTGTTCATCGCGGACAGGACGTGCACCGCGTCGTTGCCGGAACGAAGGAAGACGCCGAGCCACAGGTCGTGGACCGAGTACGTCTCGTTCTCCTTTATCCCCACCATGCTGGAGCCCGCGCCGACGCCCGCGAGGTCCGACAACGCGACCTTGTGCGTCATCGTCTTCGGGAAGCGGGGCAGCAGTGTGTCGGCGAAGAGCATCTTCAGGGTGCTCGCCGGGGGCAGCCGCCAGTGCGCGTTGTGCGCGGCGAGAACGTCACCCGACTCGGCGTCGGAGACGATCCACGAGCGGGCGGTCAGGTCCTTCGGGAGCACGGGGGCACCGCTGCCGAGGTTCGCCTGCGTGCCGGGACGGCCGAGCTGCGCTCCGCCGACGGTCGACATGTTCGGCGGGGGTGTCACCGAAGGAGTCCCCGACGGGTCGGCCGAGGAGGACGGGTCGGCCGAGGAGGTCGTCGACGGGCTGGTCGTCGACGGGCTGGTCGTGGGACTCGGCGACGTGCTCCCGTCGGCGAACGCGGGCGCCGTCAGCGAGAGGGTCAACAGTGTGGCGGAGGCGACCAGCAAGGTGCGCTTGGCGGTCTTCTGAGGTGCGGGCACGGTCGGAAACGTACATGCCACAGCGCGTGAAGTCGCGCGGCCCTCCCCACCCCGGCCGCGGCGCCCGGCGAACGGCGGTGATACTGAACGTATGAAGCTCAGCCGCCCCGTCTCCTGGTTCCTGCTCGCCTTCGGGGTGTGGAGCTGGATCATCTGGATCACTTTCGTCAAGAACCTGTGGAAGGACGGCAGCGGGCTCGCGTTCGACGACGCGGGGGACCCGACGGCGTACTTCTGGGTGCATCTGACGCTCGCCGTCGTCTCCTTTGTTCTTGGGACGGTCGTCGGGGGCATCGGGTTGCGCGGAGTCCGCGCCCTGCGCCGCACGTCATAACGGGGGATACGTGGTCGTCGTCTTCGTGCTGGTGGGGCTGGTCGTTCTCGGCATGGTCGCGGGGCTGCACTGGTATGTGTGGCGGCGGCTCGTGCGGGACACGACGCGGGGGGCGGGGGTCGCGCGGCGCGTCGGTACCGGGGTGATCGTCGGCGGGCCCGTGCTGATGGTCGGGGCGTTGGTCGCCGAGCGGGGTGGGGCGCCGTTCTGGGTGCAGCAGGTGGTTGGCTGGCCCGGGTTCCTGTGGATGGCGCTCGCGATCTACCTGCTGTTGGGGGTTCTCGCCGGGGAGCTGGTGCGGCCCGTCGTTCGGCGCCTGCTCGGGGATCGGTCGGGGCCGGGCCGGAGCATCCGTCCTCGGTCCGGCGCGGAATCGGTCGCGTTTCAGGTGGAGGGCGTTGACGCGCCATCCGCTGCGGGCGGACGTTCCGGCCCGTCCCCTGCGGTCCGTACGCGACCGCCGGTGAGTGGGGGCGAGCGCCCCAGAGAGGATCCCAGTCGGCGGCTCTTTGTCTCGCGCGTGGTGGGTGGTGCGGTTGCTGCCGGTGCGGTGGGGACGGTCGGATACGGGGCGTACGGCGTCCTGCGCGGGCCCAGGGTCAAGCGGGTAACCGTTCCGCTGGCCAAGCTGCCGCGTTCTGCTCATGGGTTCCGGATCGCCGTGGTGAGCGACATCCACCTGGGGCCGGTGCTCGGGCGAGGCTTCGCCCAGAAGGTCGTCGACACGATCAACTCGACGCAGCCCGACCTGATCGCGGTGGTGGGGGATCTGGTCGACGGGAGCGTGAAGGACCTCGGGCCTGCTGCCGCGCCCCTCGCGGGGCTCCGGGCTCGGCACGGCTCGTTCTTCGTGACGGGGAATCACGAGTACTTCTCCGGAGCCGCCCAATGGGTGGAGGAAGTACGGGAGTTGGGGATCCATCCCCTGGAGAACGCCCGCGTGGAGGTGGACGGCTTCGACCTGGCAGGGGTGAACGACCTCCAGGGAGAGAGCGAAGGCCAGGGCCCCGACTTCGGGGCAGCGCTGGGGGATCGGGACAGGGCGAGGGCTTGCGTGCTGCTCGCCCATCAGCCGGTACAGATCCATGACGCCGTACGACACGGAGTCGACCTCCAGCTGTCCGGACACACCCACGGCGGCCAGCTGTGGCCGGGCAACTTTGTGGCTGAGCTCGCCAATCCGACGGTTGCTGGACTGGAGCGCTACGGCGACACGCAGTTGTACGTGTCCCGGGGCGCGGGGGCCTGGGGGCCGCCGGTGCGGGTGGGGGCGCCGTCGGACATCACTGTGGTGGAGCTGGCGTCGCTGCGGGCGTGAGCGGGCGCAGCCGCATCCTGCAGAGCCGCAATCGGTTCGAAATCCGGCTCGGTAAGTTCTTTCTCATCTCAACCAAAGCCTCTTCCCCCAGCTGAAACACCTGTGATTAGGTGATCCGCGCCACTGGGGAGTGGCATGAGGTGTGCCACAGGGGGAGTGGCTTGGGGGCCACGGGAACGTGGCATGGGAGGGGCAACCGATGCGTTCGGTTCGCGTGCGGGTTCTGGCGATGCTGCTTGTGCTGGCGGGCATCGGGGTGGGCGGCTGGCAGCTGCTGCCCGATCAGGAGGACTCCGACAGGACCATGGTGGTGGGCACGACCGACGCGGTGACGTCGCTCGATCCGGCCGGTGCGTACGACGCGGGGTCCTGGGCCCTGTTCAGCAACGTCTTCCAGACCCTGCTGACGTTCGAGTCGGGCGGTGCCACACCGGTGCCGGATGCCGCGAAGAGCTGCGCCTTCGTGAACGGCGGACTCAAGACGTACCGCTGCACCCTGCGGGACGACCTGAGCTTCCCGAGCGGGCGCAGGATGACCGCAGAGGACGTCAAGTACTCCTTCGACCGGGTCAAGGCCATCAAGGACGACCAGGGCCCCGAGTCCCTGCTCGACACCCTCGGCTCGGTCGACGCCGACGGACTGACCGTCACTTTCCACCTGTCCTCGCCGGACGCGACCTTCCCGTTCAAGGTGGCCACCGGCGCCGGCTCGATCGTCGACCACACGCGCTACGCGAAGGACGCCCTGCGATCCGGCTCCGACGCCGACGGCAGCGGACCGTACCTGCTCAAGTCGTATACGAAGGACAAGCAGGCCGACCTCGCGCCGAACCCGGACTACCGCGGCGCCATCAAGCAGGCCGGCACGCCGATCGAGATGCGCTACTACACCAGCGCCGAGGCGCTCGCCGCGGGCTGGAAGGCGAAGGAGGTGGACGTCGCCACCCGCCAGCTGCCCCCGGCGCTGCTCTCCGGCCTCTCGCCGAGCGACACCTCGCAGCGCGTCACCGTCTCCGACAGCGCCGAGACCCGCAACCTCTTCCTCAACGTCCGCCCGAACTCCGCCCTCCACGACCGCCGCGTACGGCAGGCCCTCGCGCTGCTGGTCAACCGCGAGCAGTTGGTCGACGAGACGTACAAGGGGACCGACGACCCGCTCTACGGGCTGATCCCGGCGGGGATCACGGGGCACACGACCGCGTACTTCGACGCCTATCCCAAGCCCGATGCCAAGAAGGCCCGCGAACTGCTGATCGAGGCCGGTGTGACGCTGCCGGTGCACTTCACGTACGGGTACGGCGCCGGGCGCGGGTCCGGTGCCGCCGAGGCCGCCGAGCTGAAGCGGCAGGTGGAGGCCTCCGGGCTGTTCAAGGTGACGACCAAGGGCCTTGAGTGGACCAAGTTCCAGGAGCAGTACGCGAAGGGCAGGTTCGACGCGTACGCCGCCGGGTGGGTCGCCGACTTCCCCGACCCGGACACCTTCAGCGCCGCGCTCGTCGGCACCGGCGGCTCCATGAAGAACGGGTACAGCAGCAAGGACGTCGACCGGCTGATCCTGGACAGTCAGCAGTACAGCGACCGCAGCCGCACCACGGCCGACTTCCGGCAGATGCAGGACATCGTGGCCAGGGACGTTCCGCTGATTCCCTTGTGGCAGGGCAAGGAGTATGTACTCAGCAGTGAGGACGTCGGCGGTGGCCAGTACCTGTCGGACGGCACCGGTGTCTTCCGTCTCTGGCGGCTGGGCTGGATATGACAGTTGACGTGATTTCGCGGGGCCGTTCCGCACCGCGGTGACATTGCGCCCTCACCCAACGCAGCTGAATGTGTAAGAGGCGTGCGCGGGGTGAGGAGCAGACGTGTTGAGACGCAACTCCTTCCGGCTGCCACGGCATCCGGCGTCCGTCGGCCTCGCCAGACGCCGGGTCCGGGACCATCTGGCCGACTGGGGGCACAGCAACGACGACCCCACCCTGGAGGACGTCGTCCTGCTCGTCTCCGAGCTGGCGACCAACGTCGTACGCCATGGCCCGCTCCTTGAACGGGAGTTCGAGGTCGCGGTGACCGCCCTCGCCGACGGCTCCTGCTTCATCGAGGTGTCCGACGAGAGCCTCGCCGAGCCCCGGCTGCGCGTGACCACCGAGTGGGAGGAGAGCGGCCGCGGCCTCCACCTGGTGGAGGGGATCGCGGCCGCGTGGGGGGTGTGGGGCCGGGGGCGGTACGGCAAGACGGTGTGGGTGCTCGTGCCTGCCACTGCCGTCTAGCCGTACCGGTGCCGGTGTGTCTGCGCCCGGTTCTTACGGTGCCGTCGGCTGCGAGCCGTACGCCGTCAGGAAGCGGTCGCGGAACGAGCTCATCTTCCAGACCGGGGCGTCGTGCGCCGGCTGCAGACCGTCCGTCCAGTGCCAGTCGGCGATCTTGTCCAGCACCTTCGGGTCGTGCGCCACGATCGCGACCGGCACATCACGGCTGGCGTGGTTGCCGCTGACCTTGGCGATCGGCTGGTGGTCACCGAGGAAGACGAGGACCGTGTTCTTGTTGCCGTACTTGATCACGTAGTCGATGAGGCTCGTCACCGAGTACTGGATGGACTTGCCGTACTCGGCACGCACCTGGTCGGTCTGCTTCCACACGTCCGTCGGCCGCTTGGCCGCCTTCTCGATGCCGTCGTAGACCGAGCCGTCCCCGACCTGGGAGTCCGGGATCGTCTTCGGGATGGGCGCCCAGGGGTTGTGGCTGGAGGTCAGGATCAGGAACGACATCAGCGGCTTGGCGTGCTTCTTGCCGTGCTCCAGCCGCTCGAACGCCTTCAGGGTGTACTGGTCGGGCATCGTCGACCAGCTGAACTTCGGGCCCTTGTAGCCGAGCTTGTGGGAGTCGTAGATGCGGTCGAGGCCGTAGTACTTGCCCTCCGGCCAGCCCTTCTGGACGCCCGGCATGACGCCGACCGTCTCCCAGGCGCCGGTGCGCCGGAACGCGTCGGTCAGCGGCATGTGGTCGCTCGCCATCACCGTGCGGTAGCGCTGCTGGTTGGAGATCCACAGGCCCGACATGAAGGTGGAGTGGCCGAGCCAGCTGCCCGCGCCGTACGTCGCCGAGGTGAGCCAGCCGCTCTCCGAGCCCCAGCCCGCCTTCTTCAGCTTCGCGGTCGCCGAGGTGAGCGTCGCGTCGACGCCCGGCGCCATGATCGGGTCCTCGATCGCGCTGCGGCCGTAGCTCTCGATGAAGGTGAACATCATGTCCTTGCCGCGCAGCCCTGTGAGCAACTGGTCGCCCGGCAGAGCGGCGAAGTTGTCCTTCTTGGTCTCCTTCGCGAACACCGCCTCGTCCTTCAGCGTCTGGTCCACCCGCTCCACGCGGTCCTTGGCCTCCGACACCGTGCTCTTCGACGCGACGGGCTCGCCTGCGACCTGCAGACCCAGGGCCGTGCAGGTGATCCACGCCGTTCCCAGGACCAGCGTGGTGCGGGTCGACACCGCGGTGTTGCGCGCCATCAGGTTGCTCAGCCGGATCACTGCCAGCGTCATCAGGACGAGCACCAGGACTACGGCCACCACCGCCGCGATCGCCGTGAGGATCGCGCCCGTCCTGCCGACCGAGTCCTGCAGGAACGACTCGGCGTCGGCGAACAGCGGCCAGTCCAGGACGATGTTGAAGCCCCGGCCGAGGTACTGCTTGAAGCCCATGTCCAGCATGTTGAGGATGGCCAGCGCGCCGATCGTCAGCCCGCCGAGCGCGGCGGCCACCAGGCGTGGCCACTTCGGCAGCACGAGCAGTACGGCCGCGCCGAGGACGGCCTCCAGCGGGATGTGCGCGAACGCGCGGGGCGTGAGGAGATCGAGGTTGGTCGGCACGAGGAGGCCCGCGAGGACGAACGCCGCGGCCAGCACCGTGGTCGTCCACGCCACGATCCGGGCGGCCAGCGGGTAGCGGATACGCCAGCCGCGCCAGCCGGGGCGGGAGGGACCGGGGACCTCGTCGGTCGGGGGCTTGTCGGCCGTGCCGTCGCCGCCGTCGTCGCCACCGGGGTCGCCCGGGCCGGCGGTGGCTTCTTCGGCGTCGGCCTTGTCGGCGGCCACGGACTCCTCGGCGGCCTTCTCGGCATCCTCTTCGTCGGCCGTCTCGGTGGCTGTGGCGGTATCGGTATCGGCGGCGGTTTCGGTGGGAGCCTCGGTGGTGGCCTCGGCCTTGTCCGTGTCCGCTGCCGTAGCCGTGCCGACAGCGTCGGTCGTATCCGAATCTGTGTTCGGATCCGTATCCGTGCTGATGGCCGCCGTTTTCTCGCCCTCGGCGGTGGTGTCCGCCGCCGGGGCTTCGGAGGTTGCCGGGTCCGTGTCCGGCTGGTGCTCAGAGCGCGTGGAGAACGACAACCCCAGGGTCCTTCCGTGCGAAACGCGGTGGTGGCACGGCGGACCGGGCGCGGAAGGTCTCAGCCGCCGTACTCAGTCGCCGTTCTCCTTATCTGTACGGCACATCGGCGCCGTCCGTTCAGTCAGCTCACCGCATGGGTCGCGGCCGGCAGTGTGACCGTCACCGCGAGCCCCGCGCCGGGCGCCGTCACCACCGCGACCTCGCCCCCGTGCGCCGCCACCACGCCCTGCACGATGGCCATGCCGAGACCGCTGCCGGCGCCGCCGCCCGCCCGGAAGAACCGGTCGAAAATGCGCGCCGCGTCCTCCTCGGCGAGCCCCGGCCCCTCGTCCGCGACACTCAGGCGTACGACACCGTCCACGCGCTCCAGACCGAAGGTGACCGGGACCTCGGCGGGCGTGTGCGTGCGCACGTTGCCCACGAGGTTGCCGAGGACCTGGCGCAGTCCCGACTCGTCGGCGTGCACCAGCAGGGTGCCGTCGGCGCCGACGCTCACCGGGCGGCCGGGCTGCTGGGCCCGCAGGTCCTCGGCGGCGTCGCGGACCAGGCGGCTCAGGTCGACGTTGCGGAAGCGGAGTTCCGGCTGTTGGTCCAGGCGGGCCAGGGTGAGGAGTTCGTCGACGAGCCGGCCCATGCGGTCGACCTCGCCGTTCATGCGGTCCCAGGCCCGCTTGCGCTCGGCCGGATCGCGCAGCATCCCCTTGTCGTACAACTGGAGGTAGCCGCGGATCGCGGAGAGCGGGGTGCGCAGTTCGTGCGAGGCGTCCCCGACGAAACGGCGCAGCTGGGCCGCGCTGCGCTCGCGCGTGCGGTATGCCGACTCGACCTGGTGGAGCATCGAGTTGAGGGCGAGGCGCAGCTGCTCGACCTCCTGGGTCGGGTGGTGGCTGGAGGGCACCCGGCGCGTCAGGTCGCCCTCGGCGATCGCCGACGACGTCTCCACCATGTCCTCCAGCGGCCGCATCCGGCGGCGCACGCTGAACAGCGTCACACAGGCGAGCAGCGAAATGAGCAGGGTGCCAACAGCCAAGTCGAGCCTGAGCGCCTTGGCTATGCCCTTGTGCAGCCCGTCGGTGGAGGTGGCGAACAGGACGTACATGCCGTCGGCGAGCCGGGTCGCGGTCACCCGGTAGGCGGCGTCGTGCACGGTGACGTCGTGCGGTTCGCTGTCGTGGGCGAGGGCGCGGGGGTCGTCGACCGCGTCGGCCAGCGCGAGCTGGGTGCCGGTCGGCGCGAAGCCGGCGACGGTGACGGCCTTCCCGCGGGTGTCGACGCCCACGAAGATCGAGTCCGGTTTGGGCCGCTCGTCCGTCGGCGACACGAGCCGGTCGCGGACGAACGCCAGCGCGCTCAGCGAGTTGATGTCCCGCATGGTGAGCCCGGAACTCCCCAGTGAGTCCCGGGTCTTTGTCAGCTGGGCGTCGACCTGGTCGAGCAGGTAGTGCCGCATGCCCATCAGGCTGACGCCGGTCGCGACGATGATGCCGAGGGCGAGCAGCGCCACGTTCGCGAGGGTCAGTCCGCCGCGCAGGGAGTGGATCCCGTGGCGGTGGCGGTGCCGGATGTTCACGCGAGCCCGTATCCGACGCCCCGCCGGGTCTGGATCACCGGCGGCCCCAGGGTGTCGAGCTTGCGCCGCAGATAGCTGATGTACGTCTCCACGACCGTGGACTCAGCCGAGTGCTCGTACTGCCATACATGACGCAGCAGTTGCTCCTTGGGCACGATCCGCCCGCCGTTGCGGACGAGGAAGCGCAGCAAGGCGTACTCGGTGGGGGTGAGCTCCACCGTGCGGTCGCCGCGGTGCGCGCAGTACGTCGTCTCGTCCAGTTCCAGGTCGCCGTAGCGCAGCGGCGGGCGCTGCGGGAGGACGTCGGCGGGGCGGGTGCGGCGCAGTACGGCGGAGATGCGGGCGATCACCTCGTCGATGTTGAACGGCTTGGTGATGTAGTCGTCTCCGAAGCCCAGGGCGCCGACTATCTCGGCGGGCGCGTCGCGGGCGGTGAGGAAGACGATCGCCAGGTCGGGCTGTCGTAGCCGTAGTTCGGTGCCCAGCGCCCGGCCGTCGCCGTCCGGCAGCATCACGTCGAGAAGCGCCGCGTCGGGCCGGGTGCGCTCGGCGAGGGTGAGCGCCTCGCGGACGGTGCCCGCGATCATCACCTCGAAGCGGTGGTAGCGCAGGGCGATGGCGAGGACGTCGGCGATGCTCGGCTCGTCCTCGACGACCAGCACGGTTCCTGGAGCCGTCATACCCCCAGTATCGGCAAGCGCGCTGATCCGTGGGGCCGTTCGCGCCTTGGAGTTCCTTGAGAGTCATGGGCGAGCCGTGTTGTCGCGTGCGCGTCGGCGCCAATGCTGGTGCCCAGGACCTGGGGGACCGACCGAGCGACAATCGAAGGAGCGTTGAGCGTGGCGACATTGGCGCGGTGGTGCTATCGGCACCGGCTGGTGGTCCTGTTGCTGTGGGTGGGGGCACTGTTGGGACTGGGATTCGCGGCATCGACCGCGGGCACGTCCTACGCGAACGTCTTCTCCCTGCCGAACACGGACTCCAAGAGTGCGTTCGACCTGATGCAGAAGGCGTTCCCGGAGAGCTCCGGCGACACCGACACGGTGGTGTGGAAGGTCGACGGGGGAACGGTTCGCGACCAGGCGGTACGGTCCCGGATCGAGCCCGCGCTCGACGAGATAGGCAGGATGAAGGGCGTCGGGGGAGTCACCAGCCCGTACGCGGGTGACCGGGGCGCGGCGCAGATCAGCGGGAACGGGCGGATCGCGTACGCCGAGATCACCTTCACCGAGCAGGCCAACGGCGTACCGAAGGAACTGATCCAGGACGTCGTCGACACCGCTCAGAAGGCCGGGAACGGCTCACTGCAGGTCGAGTTGGGCGGTCAGGCGGTCCAGCGGGTCGAGGAACCGCCCACCGGGATCGCCGAGGTGGTCGGTCTCGCGGCGGCGGCCGTCGTGCTGTTCCTCGCCTTCGGCTCGCTCTTCGCGATGCTGCTGCCGATCGGCATCGCCATCTTCGGTGTCGGCACCGGACTGTTCTCCACACAGCTGCTCAGCCATGTGACGGACGTGCCCGAAGTGGCACCGCTGCTCGCCTCGTTGATCGGACTCGGCGTAGGCATCGACTACGCGCTGTTCATCGTCACCCGGCACCGCAAGGGCATCCTGCGGGGCATGGAGCCGGAGGATTCGGCAGCCACCGCCCTCAACACCTCGGGCCGGGCCGTGCTGTTCGCGGGCGGCACCGTGTGCATCGCCCTCGCCGGGATGCTGGTGACGAACCTGCGCTTCCTGGACGGCGTGGTCATCGGCACCTCGCTCACCGTCGTCCTCAGCGTGATCGCTTCGGTCACCCTGCTGCCGGCGCTGCTCGGCTTCCTCGGCCCCCGGGTGCTCAGCCGCAAGCAGCGCCGCAAGCTGGCCGCCGACGGGCCCGAGCCGGAGCGCACGAGCGGTCTCGCCGCCCGCTGGTCGGGAACGGTGCAGAAGCGCCCGATCCGGATCGCCGCCCTCGCCCTCGTGGTCATGGCCGTCCTCGCCCTGCCCGTGCTGTCGCTGCGGCTGGGCGCCAGCGACCAGGGCAACAATGACGCGTCGTCGACGACCCGCAAGGCGTACGACCTGCTCGCCGAGGGCTTCGGCCCCGGCTTCAACGGACCGCTTCAGGTCGTCACGGAGGGCGGTGACACGACCGCTCTGGTGAAGGGCATCCAGGCGGCCGACGGGGTCGCCCGGGTCGCCGCGCTGCCGCCCACGCACGGCGTGTCGGTGATCCAGGTCGTCCCGACCACCTCACCGCAGTCCGAGAAGACCGACCAGCTCATCGACACCCTGCGCGACGAGGTGATCCCGGCCGCGGGGGCCGAGGCGCATGTCGGCGGTGTGACCGCGATCTTCAAGGACTTCGCGTCCGTGACCGGGGACCGGCTGCCGTACTTCATCGCGACCATCATCGGCCTCGGCTTCCTGCTCCTGATGGTCGCCTTCCGCTCCGTCGTGGTGCCCCTGACGGCCGCCCTGATGAACCTGATCGCGGCCGCCGCGTCCTTCGGCGTACTCGTCGCGGTCTTCCAGTGGGGCTGGGGCCTTGACCTGCTCGGCCTCGGCAAGGAGGGCCCGATCCAGGCCTTCCTGCCGGTCATCATGCTCTCGCTGCTCTTCGGCCTCTCCATGGACTACCAGGTGTTCCTGGTCAGCCGCATGCACGAGGAATGGGTCCACACGAAGGACAACGCGCGTGCGGTCAGGGTGGGCCTCGCCGAGACCAGTCGCGTCATCAACTCCGCCGCCCTGATCATGGTCTGCGTCTTCCTCGCCTTCGTGCTCAGCGGCGACTCGGGCGCGGCGATGGCGGGCGTCGGCCTCGCGGCGGCCGTGGCGCTGGACGCTTTCATCCTGCGTACGGCGCTGGTGCCGGCCGCGATGCACCTGCTGGGGAACTCCAACTGGTGGCTGCCGGTCTGGCTGGACAAGCGGCTGCCGCACCTCGCGGTGGAGCCGAAGGAGGACACCGTCGCGGAGCCGGCTCCGGCCGACGGCGACGGCGGCCCGACCGTGGTGCACGGCTTCGTCCGCGACGCCGACGGCACCCCCGTAGAGGACGCCGCGGTCACCCTCCTGTCGAAGGGCGGCCGTCAACTGGACAGGGTCGCGTCCCTCGCCGACGGCTCGTACATCCTCTCGGTCCCGGCCCCGGGGACGTACCTCCTGTCGGTGTCGGCGGCCTCGTACGGCTCCCGCGCCCGCCAGCTGACCGTGGGCGGGCAGCCGCTGGTGCACGACGTGGAGCTGGCGGAGGGGGAGGTCGACGCGGTGAACTGACCGCGTACGGGATCTACTGACGGACCTGCTGACGGAACCTGCTTGCAGGACCTACTGGCAGGACCTACTGAGGGGTGCCCGCGCCGAACGGGCGCCCCTTTTTCCCTTCGGGCTTCTTCTTGGCGTCCTGGTTCTGCTTCGCGTCGGGCTTCTTCCTGGCCGGGTCCGGCAGGGCGTTCGTCATGCCGGGCAGGAAGTCCGTGAACAGGTCGTGGACTTCGAGGACGAGGGGACGCAGGACCCGGAAGCGGGCCAGGCCGACGCCCCGCGTGGTCAGGCGCGCACCGCGTTCGGCGAGCCGGTAGCTGCGCTCGCGGCCCTCCGTACGGTCGAAGACCCAGTACAGGACGAGGCCCATCTGGGAGAGCCACATCAACTCCGGGAGAATGTCCCGCAGTTCGGGCGGAACCTTCGCCTTGGACCCGGCCAGCACCTCCCGGTGGACGCTGATGGCCTCCTCGCGCGCGTGCTCCGACTCGGCGGAGAAGGGGCTGAGCGGGCTGTCCGGGTCGGCGGCGTTCTTGAAGAACTGCACCGCGAACTCGTGGTACGGCGTGGCGATGTCCAGCCAGGTCTTCAGAACCCCGGAGATCCGCGTCTCCAGATCCGTCTCGCGTTCCAGGACCTCGCGCACGGCCACCCGGTGCTCGGCGGCCAGCCGGTCGTAGAAGCCCTGGATCAGGTGCTCCTTGCCGGCGAAGTAGTAGTACGCGTTGCCCACGGAGACACCGGCCTCCTGGGCGATGGCCCGCATCGTCGTCTTGTCGTACCCCCGTTCCTGGAACAGTCGCATCGCCGTCTCCAGGATCAGCGCGCGGGTCTGCTCGGACTTGCTGGGCGCACCGCCGTCGCCCTCACCGGCGGGGCTGAGGCTCGTGGCGGGCTCTGGGCTGTCGTTCTTCGCGGGCACGCAAGGAGCCTAACGAGTGCCGCAGGTGCCGTCGGCACACCCCGGAGCCGCGAACGTCCACCCGCGGCCCGGGTCGTACGTCCACCCGTCGCCCCACTGGTACGCGCCGCCGCCCGGCTGCCCCTGCCACGGCGTCCCGCCCTGCTTGCCCTGCCACTGCGCCCCGCGCCACTTCGCGGCCGCCAGTGCGGCGCCCTTGGCGAGCCTGGCGCCCGCCGGGGTGCTCAGCCGGTGGGCGAGCGGCCGGTGCTCGCGCAGCGCCCACAGGGTGACGACCCAGGCGGCGGAGCCCCGGTAGACCTGGCCGGCGTCCCCGACGACGGTGATGTCCTCCAGCGTGGCGCGGTGGTCGAGCGAGGGGAAACGCCGCCGCGCCTCCTCGGAGCCCGCCGCGACCAGCTCCAGCGGTACGAGCTGGCGCTGCTTGCCGAGCCAGTCGCGGACGTGGGCGCAGAGCGAGCACTGCGGGTCGTAGAGGACGGTGAGCCCGCGGACCGGGACGCGCGCGGCGTCCCGGTCGGCGGTGCGTCCCGTGGCCCGGACGGTGGTCCCCATCGCCCCCGTGGCCCCGGCTGCGGGCCCCGTGGGCCTGGTGGCGGCCATCGGGGTCAGGCCCCGGCCGCGGGGGCGATCCAGTCCTGCGGCGCGACGGGCGGCAGCTGCTCCCGCTCCATCATCCCGCGCCGCCGGATCCTGTTGAGCACGTACACGTTCCCCAGGTGCATCACGCCGAGCACCAGCAGCACCACGCCGAGCTTGGTCGACAGGGCCTCGAAGATCTCGCGCGTGCTGCCGATGTTGTCGTCGCCGCTCAGGTACAGCGCGACGAACCCGAGGTTCACGAGATAGAACCCCACCACCAGCAGGTGGTTGACGGCCTCGGCCAGTTTCTCGTTCCCGTGCAGGACGTCGGCGAGGAACACCCGCCCGTTCTGGCTCAGCGTGCGCGCCACCCAGACCGTCAGCCCGACGCTGACCACGAGATACACGACGTACGACACGACCGTGAGATCCATGCCCCCACCCTTCAAAAAGCCCCGTGACGGGGCCGTTTCGGTGCCCTTGCGCGCTCTCTTGAACGCGTTCAAAAGCTTCTGGGCAAGACTGTAGACCTGCTTTTGAACACGTTCAAGCCGGGGGAGGGTGGGGCTGGTGTGAGGTGGGCCCTATGAGGCCCGGGCCAGTTCGGGCCGCTTGCTGTAGTCGGTGAAGCCGATGCTGTTCCCCCAGGGGTCGGCGATCTCGACGGTCCACCCGGTGGCGCACGAGAAGGGCTCGGCGAGGAGGTCCAGGCCGGCCGCGGTGAGCGCCTGGGCCTTCGCCCGCGCGTCCCGCACCTCCAGCCACATCCGCGGCGAGGCCCACACGGGCTGCCGCCTGCTGAGCTCCTCCTCCAGCCGCAGCAGCACCCCCGGCGTCTCCTTGCCCACCTTCAGCAGGACGATCCCGGCCTCGTCGAGCCGAAACGCCACCGGAAACCCGACCCGCTCGTAGAACGCCACCGCCTCCCCGAGATCCCCCACCGGCATCAGCACGTTGTCGAAACCGAGCAGCTCGTACGACTCATCATCTGACATGCCATCAGATTAGGTACGGCACCGCTGTTGCGGGCGGGGGCTGGCTGGTGGGGTCACTCGTTGAGGCGAGGCGGTATCCCGTTCCGGGGAATTCAGCAGCCGCCCACCCGGCGGGTGCTCACGGCGATGTCGTCCAGGCGGACGTCGTACGACGACGGGGCCGGGTCGGCCTGGTAGAGCTGCCAGCCCAGCTTGAGCTTGTCGAAGGTGGGGAAGGTGAAGTCGTCCGAGGTACCGCCGTGGTGGTGGGTGGAGGCGGTCAGGTCGGGCTGCTCGACACCGTCGAGGTAGACGGTGACCTGGTTGTCCGTGGCGTCCAGGTGGAATTCGACGCACTGCCACTCAGAGGCGGTGGCCGGGGCGGAGGTCTTCCAGGCGGTCCAGTCGCCGGTGGGGCCGAGGTCGGAGCCGACGCCCCAGAAGTTGGCGTTCTCGGTGGGGGCGTACTGGCCGCCCAGCGGTCGTACCAGCGTGGGCGAGTCGGCGCCGGACGCTTCCGCGACGGTCCAGTGCGCCCAGTCGGGAGCCGTCGGGAACGCGGCCACCCGCAGCCGCAGCCGGGCCCACAGGCTGTTGCCATGCGGGGCGAGGTCGGACAGCACCAGGAAGGCGCGGCCGTTGCCCTCGGTGCGGATACGGAGTTCGCGGCCGTACCCCGTGGTGCTCGGCTCGACGGTCAGCGTGCCGTCGGACGCGTCCGTGGTCCAGCCCCTGCCCGCGGTGACCGGGCCGAGGGGCAGCCGGTCGAAGTTCTCCCGCACGCGCGTGCCGTGCGGAGCGGGCGCCGTCGCCGAGGCGGTGGTGGTTGCCGCGAGCAGCAGGGCCGCGGTGGCCGCCAGCGCGGCGGTGACTTTCCTCAGGGGTGCCATACGGCCAGTCTGTGACAGGGGTCCCACCGGTCACAGGGGTCACACGACATCTGGCCGACGGGGCAGCCTTCTGTGTCCGGCTTCAGGCGGTCACTGGGGTGCGGTCGGTGCGGAGGGCAGCTTGTCCAGCAGGCCCATACGGGAAGTGATCCCCAGCTTGGTGTAGGCGTGGCTGAGGTGGAATTCGACCGTTTTGATGCTGAGGACCAGGCGGCGGGCGATCTGGCGGTTGGTCAGGCCGGAGGTGGCGAGGCGGGCGATGGCCAGTTCCTGGGGGGTGAGGGGGGAGTCGGGGGCGGGGGAGTGGTGGCCACAGGCGGTCAGTTCGCGTTCGCAGTGGGCGGCGCTGGGGGCGGCGCCCAGCGCGGTGAACGTGTCCAGGGCCCGGCTCAGCTGCTCGGCGGCGGCGGTGCGTTTTCCCGTACGGCGCAGGAAAGCGCCGTAGGCGAGAGCGACCCGCGCACGGTTGAAGGGGTCCGGGACCTGTTCTGCGTGGCCGAGGGCCTTGCGGAAGGACCATTCGGCGGCGGCCGGTGATCTGCGCGCCGCCAGCAGGGTGCCCCGCGCCCGGGCCGCCGCCGCGAGGTGGGAGTGGCGGCCCCGGTGGGCGGCTGGGGCGTCCAGGCCGTCCAGGATCCGCTCGGCCTGCCGGTGTTCACCGAGGGAGGTCAGTGCGTCGGCGAGCAGGTCGCGCCACGGGGCGACGACCGTCTCCGCCACGGCCTCGCGCCGCAGCAGCGGCGTCAGCGCGGCGGCCACCTCGTCGGGTGCACCCCGCGCCGCCGCCAACTGGGCTTCCGCGCGGGCGACATGGGCGATCCCCGACTCGCTCTGCCCGTACCCGCCACTGCGGCGGGCGGTCGCGAGGTGCGCGGCGGCCCGCTCGGTCCGGCCCCGTACGGCGAGTACGGCCGCGGCGTCCGCGTGGACGACGGGCTCCAGCCAGGCGAGCCCGGCCGCGGTGGCCGTCGATGCCGCCGACTCCAGCTCGTGCAGCGCGCCGTCCCAGTTGCCGAGCCTGAACTCGGTCTCACCGAGGAGTAGTTGGGCCATCGCCCGCAGCGGGACCGGGCCGCGCAGGCACAGCGGTGCCGCCGAGCGGAGGTCGCCGCGGCTGCCCTCCAGGTCGTCGCAGCCGAGCCGCAGCGCGCCCCTGCCGAGGAGCAGGTCCACGTCGTCGGGCTGGACGAGAACCGACTCCGGCAGCCGGGACGCCAGCGCGATGCCCTCCTCGGCAGCGCCCGTCAGACCCAGTGCGGCCAGTTGTGCGTAGCGCAGCATCCCGCAGGTGAACGGCACGGCGGGCAGCCGCTCCGCACGGCGCGCCCAGCGCACCGCGGCGCCCGCCTCGCCCTGGCTGAGGCAGACGTAGGAGAGGCGCTCGGCGATCCGCCGGGCCAGCGCCGGGTCGGCGGAGGTGTCGCAGTGCTGCCACGCGTCGTCGAGCAGTACGCGCGCGCCGGGCGTCTCGCCGCGTACGAACGCGAGGTGGCCGTGGACATAGCGCAGCGCCGCCCGTGCCATGTCGCCCGGCAGCGAACGCACCAGGTCGGCGGCCTCCGACACCCGCCCGTCGCAGAGCAGCGCGTCCGCCGCCTCCACGGTGAGCCGCTCCCGCTCGGGGCGCGTCGTCGCCAGCCGTGACGCGTGCGAGGCCATCGAGGCGGCGTTGGACCAGGACCCCGCGGTGGCCTGGCGGCGGGCGCCCGCGGCGAGATCGGCGACCAGGGCCGGATCCGGGACCCGGCCCGCGAGGAGCCGGTGCCAGGTGCGGCTGACGGTGTCGCTCGTCGCCTGCACCGCGCCGGCGTGCAGCGCGGCCCGCCGCGCCGGCCCCAGGTGGTGATAGACCGCGGCCCGGATCAGCGGGTGCGGGAACACCAGTTCCGGCGGTCCGCCCGGCGGGCACTCCGCCAACAGGCCCTGGGCGACGGCCTGTTCGACGGCCGGCAGTGGATGGTCGAGGTCGGCGAGCCGGGCCACCCGGTGCAGCGGGGCGCACAGCCCGAGCACGCTGGCCGCGGCGACCAGGTCCTGCGCCGGCCGGTCGCAGCGCGCGAGGCGTTCGAGCACCGCGAGGCCGTACGAACGCGGCGCGGGCAGCGTGGAGTTGGCGGCGGCGAGGACGGCGGGCGGGACCTGGCGGAGCAGGGCGCGCAGGTGCAGCGGGTTGCCCAGGGTGTGGGCATGGAGCCTGCCGACCGCATGCGGTGGCAGCCCGGCGGGGAGAAGGCGGCTGCTCAGCGCGGCCGTCTGCTCGACGGTCAGGCCGTCGAGTGCGAGGCGCAGTGTGTGATCGTCGTCCCGTAACCGCCGCAGACCGTCGGGCAGTTCGTGGTCGGCCGGGTCGTGGACGGCGAGCAGCGTGAGGACCGGTGTGGACTGCAGGCGGCGCAGCATGAAGGTGAGGGCCTCCAGCGACGGTCCGTCCGCCCAGTGGGCGTCGTCGACGACGAGGACGGCCACCGTGTCCGCCGGGATGCGTTCGGCCAGCGCCAGCAGCCGTGAACCCGCCGTGTGGGCCTCGTCGCCGGGGCCCGGAGCGTAGGCGGACGCCGCGGTCCGCATGAGGAGCTGGGTGAGTACGCCGTAGGCAAGTGCCGTCTCGTTCTCGGCGCCGCTGGCCTGCAAAACGCGTACGCGGTCCGCCGTGCGCAGAAATCGGCGGATCAGTGCCGTCTTCCCGATGCCGGACGGGCCCTCGACGAACACCAGCCGCGAGACCCCTTCCCGGGCCTGTCGCAGCCGGTCCTGCAGCGCTGCGAGCTGCTGCTCTCTGCCGTAGAGCACCAGCTCGTCGGCTCCGTCGGGTTGTGCTGTTCGCGCGTACGGCGATGTGTTCACCGGCATGTCGACGTCTACCCCCGCAGTGTCGTCGGTGCTGCCAAGGCCATGATGATGGCCCCGTCATGACGGTTCAATGCGTGCTGCCGGTTCCCTCGGGACCGGTCGGGTCAGGGGAACCGGCGGTTCGCGAGCGGTCGGGGGACGCCCGGGGAACGTCGGAGAAGCGGAGGGGTTCAGGCCGCCTGGATCCGGACCGCGGGGACCGGGAGGCCGGCGAGCCTGCGCTGGACGAAGAAGGTGTTCTTGTTCTGGTCGAGGCCCTGCACGGGGCCGATCCACTGCCAGCTCATCGAGGCCGCGTACTTGTCGGTGAAGCGCCGCCACTCCTCCGGGTTCGGGTAGCGGTGGTTCGTGTCGTGGAAGTAGACGTAGGTGGAGCCGAACTCGGTCGCGTTGCCGATCGGGTTCGCGATCGCCCCGCCGAGCGCCCGGGTCGCCACCGACCTTGCGGAAGCAGGCAGTTGGGACCAGGGGCGCTGCTGGAGGTCGAGGTAGGCGCGGCGCTGGCCGCGCGGGATTCCGGGCGGTGCGGGCGGTCCGAAGGTGCCGCCGGTCCGCACGTAGTCGGGGCGGCTCATGTTCCGCCTGCTCGCGCCCCAGCTCTTCAGGACCGGTTGCAGGGGTGTCGAGTAGGCGCGCAGGAAGGCGTTGAACGTCCGGTAGTAGGGGCGGGTGAGCAGCGCGTACCGGTTGAACATCGCCCAGATCACCGCATGGCTGTCCGCGTCGTCCCGGCCGCCCGACTCGCCGATGACGAAGCGCGCGGTCCATTCGAGGTCCTCGGCGGTGAACCGGTAGGGAGCCTTGCCCTGCGAGGTGAGGGTGCCCAGGCGCGGCGCGGCCGCCACTTCGAGGGCCGGCGGCTCGGGCCCGCGGGGGGTGGGGGCATGCGGTGCGAACCGCACGTGCAGATGGTTGTCGTGGCCTTTCAGGGGACGCACTCCGCGTACCTCCGGGTCGTTGAAGAAGATCGCGTGGACCGGCAGGACCTGGTTGCCGCGCAGCAGGTCGACGAGCTCCTGCGTGAGTGCTCGCGAGTACCCGGGCCGGCGCCAACTCAGGGGTCCCTGACGGCCGTTGGACTTGACGGGCCGGATGTCCACGTCGAACCCGAGGCGGTGGGAGACATGCCCCGGCAGTGGGCCGCCGCCGCTCCGGCTCAGATCGCGGATGTCGAGCACCGGCCCCTTCGGGTGCGCCCGGCTCCAGGCCGCCGCGACCGCCAGCAGGGCCCGGCCGGTCTCCGGCCGCCCGAATCGGTGTGCGGGGCGGCCGGACGCCCGGAACCCCGGCCCCGACGCCGGAAGCTGGAAGGAGACGGCGGGGTCCTTGGACACTCCCGCGGCCGTGCGCAGCAGGGGCCAGGTGGTGGCCCCGATGTCACCGTCCGCGGGCGAAATCCCCTGCGCCGCCTGCCACTTCATCGTCTCGTCGCCGAGCGCGGCCCAGTCCCATTGCGTACGGCGCGAGTTCAGTGCCCGGCGCAGCGCCGGGAGGTGGTGGCCCCAGCCCAGCGAGCGGGCGTAGGCACGATTGCGGGCGGTGGTGTCCTGCACGCGCCGGGCACGGGCGCCCCGGGAGTGCGGGGAGAGCCGGGTCACCCGGGCGTCCGGGACGGCGGCCCGCGAGGGCCGGGCGCCGGCCCCCGGGGGCGCAGCGAGCCGCGCCCCCTCGGGGTGGTTCCAGGCGGTCGGCATGCCCCTCACTCCCCTTCCGGGCGCCGGCGCCGGGGCGCCCCCGCGTTGCGGCCCGGCGGCAACTGCGCGGGACGCCGTGCGGGCTGCCTGCCGCCGGGCAGGGCCTGCGGGGCACGGGCGGCGGCCGGGGGCAACTGCGGCCTGGACTGGGCCCGTTCGATGCGGCGCCCGTCCCGGCGGTCACCGCCGGAGGACGCGGCGACCGAGTGCCGGCCCTGCTGCTCAAGGAGCCGGCGCCGCAGATGCACGGCCGGCATGGTGGCGTCGATGCGCGCGTCGGTGCGCTCCAGGCCGAGGTCGACGCCGGTCACCGAGCGGTAGGAGTGCAGGTATCCCTGGATCTCCGAACGCCAGTAGCGTGCCCAGTTCGCCGCCTGCGTACGGTCGTTGACCGAGTTCCAGTTGCCGTAGCGGATCGTCAGGAGCAGCTGCTCGCCGAACCGGCCGAGGTCGCGGAAGTGGATGACGGTGTCCGGGGTCCAGCCCTGGAGCCGCTTCATCGTGTCGACGCGGTCCATCCACTGCTCGGGATAGGCGACCATCGTGCGGCCCGGCAGGAACTCGCGCATCTCCGGGCGGGCCAGGATCCACTCCTCCATCAGCATCTCCTGCCGCGCCGTCCACGGCAGGTCGCCGTACTGGTTGTGCTGTCCCTCGGTCAGCAGCAGGTGGACGTCCTTGAGCGCGTTGAGCACCGGGAACCCGTCCGCGATGACCGTGGTGTCGTCGTCCTCGCGGAAGAACACCGACGTCAGGCTCAGCAGGGTGTGGAAGGCCTCAAGGAAGCGAGGACGGCTGTCCACCGGCCGCAACGGCGGGTTGCCGGGCGCCAGTTGGGTGATCCCGTACTGGTGGTCGTACTCGTAGGCCCGCCGCAGGGAGGTCAGCCGGTTCTGCTCGTCCTGTACGTAGCCCCACATCAGCTGGTTGAGGGCGCGCAGCGGGTCGATGTCGACGTGGGCGAGCGGGTCGTAGTCGCCGGGGCCGTGCAGGTTCTGGAAGCGGTTGGCGATGGCCTCGGTCGAGTTGACCAGCATGCCCTCCTCGTGCCAGTACGACCAGATCAGTTCGAGGAAGCAGGGGAACGTCAGCTTGTCGCGGAGGATGCCGAAGCACTCCACACCGAACTTGTCCGCATCGGTGATCGCGAGCTCGCCCAGCTTCAGCCGGATCACCCCGAGGTAGGGCAGCAGTGCCAAGTCCTGCTCGTCCGGGCGGCGGTCACCCGGCGAGGATGCCGAGATATAGCGCTGCCAGCGCTGCTGGATGGCCCGTGCGAACGCGTCGCCGTCCACGTCGCCCGACTCGCCGTACCGCCGCCGCTCCTCCTCCAGGTCGACGCCCTCGAACGGCGTGATCAGGTCGTCGGCCGAGACCAGCACCCCGCAGCGCACGAGGAGGAACACCTCGGTGGCGACCTTCAGCAGCCGGTAGGCGTCCACACCCGGGAACGGCAGCGCGCGCGGCCCGATCTGCTTGCGCGGCTCATGGGCGCCGGGCAAAGGCGTGGTGTTGCACATGATCGGGTCGATGAAGGCGCTGTACTCGTTGAACGAGATCCGGTCGGTGGAGCGGCGGATCGCCGTCCACAGCGCCTGGTCGTCCGTCGGATCCGAACCCGCCCTGCGCAGCTGCACGTTGATGCTGTCGCCGGCGGCGAACGGCCGCACCGCCACGGTGACGTCGGCCGTCCCCACGTCGTCCGCGACACCGGGGCTGCGGAAGGTGACCCGGGCGGTGTAGCCCCCGGGCTGCTGGTTGTCCGGCACGTCCCAGACGGCCCGGGCGGGGTCCGCCGGGTCGGGGGTCAGCGGCCCGAAGCCGACGACCTCCCAGGTGACGGTGGCTGTGGCGTCCGCGGCGGTGGGCTCGGTGCTTCCGGCCGGTCCCCGCGGAGCGGGTTTGGCGAGCAGCGAGACACGTCCGCCCTGTTGGATCTGCTGGGGCCGTACTTCGATCGTGGCCATGACGGCCTCCTCAACGGCTTTCGGATACGAATGCGGATGTGGAAATGGATGCGGATGCGGATGCGCAGCCGGGTGCGGATACGGCGGCTGCGGCGGCCGTAGGCAGCGGCGGCGCGGTGGCCGCGCACGCCGACAGGGTGCCGAGCGTGCTCGCGAGCGCCCAGTGGGCGATCAGCTCCCCGAGGAGCCGGCTCTCCTCCTCGGGCGTGATGAGCGCCGCGGCCCTGGCCTGCCCGAGGACCGCGAAGACGAGCGTGGGCGGCGCCGTGCGCAGCAGCTCGGGCTGCCGCATCCAGCGCCGGTGGCGCGCCGTCAGCAGTGCCGGCGTACGGCTGCCGCGGGGCATCAGATCGGCCAGCCGGGCGCCGCTCAGCGAGGGCGGACGGTGAGCCGCCAGCAGCCGGACGAAGCGCGGCATGGACCGTTCGAGCGCCCTGATCAGGTCCCGCACCTCAGGTGTGGCGCGGCGCGGCGGATAGAGCGAGGCCCACAGTTCGGCGAGCTGCCCCCACTGCGAATGCGGGTAGAGGGCCTCGCCCATGGCGCAGCTGAGCCGGACCCGGATGTACGGAAACGGATGCGGGTCGTCCAGCGGCGCCGGCGCGAGCACCAGCCTGCGCGGCAGGGACACCACCGCCATCAGGCCCAGCGTGCCGCCGATGCCGAGCTTCCCCACGGCGAAGAAGTCCGCCAGCACCTCGGAGAGCGTCAGCCCCCAGTACCGGAAGGCGGTCCGCTCGGCCTCGGTGCGGGCACCCCGCTCGATGTCGTACAGCACGGGCCGCAACGACTCCAACAGGCCGAGCTGCGCGACTGCTTGATGTCCGACCTCATGGGTCAGCGAGGAGCCGATGCCGTATCCGACCATGCGCTCGCGCGGAATCCGGATCAGCGCGACCGGGCTGCGGCCGCCGCCCGGGATCCGGGTGTGCACCCGGCGGATCGCGCCGCCGGGACCCCGGGCCAGGTAGCAGACGATGGGCGGCGGATCGGCGAGCGGCGTGCCCGGCGAGGTGAGCGCGTCGACCGCCGCCACGTCCAGCCCCGCGAGCAGCACGCCCACCTCGCGCTCACTGCGCTGGGTGACGGCTTCCTGGAAGAGGTCGAAGTGGGTCAGTACGGAGTTGAACTCCCAGCGCAGCAGGGAAAACTGGTGCTGCTGCCACTCGGGATCCCGGTCCCCGCCCGGCCCTTCGAGCCACTCCAGATACGCGCCGACCCGGCCCCGCAGTTTCGCCCGCCCCTCCATGAGGAAGCGCTCGATCGCGCTCTGGGCGGCGGGGGACGGTGCGGCGGCAGGCACCATGGTCTCGTGCAGCGCGAACGGCTTGACCCGGGCCAGCCGGGTCAGCAGTGCGCGGGCCTCGCCCTCGAGCAGCGCGGTGGCTGCCGGCCGCATGTCCACGGCGGTCAGGCCCCCATGATGACGATCTTGCGGCCCTGACGGACCCAACGGCCGGACCGGGCATGCCCGTTGTGATGCCCGCCCTCGTGCCCGCCGTGCCGCGCACCCTCACCGTGAGCGTGCGCCTCCTCGGCCCGCTCCCACCCGGCCTCTTCACCGAAGCCGCGCCGCTCTTCCTCACCGAAGCCGCGGTGCGCCTCTTCGCCGTAACCCCGGTGGGCCTCTTCGCCGAAGCCGCGCTCTTCCTCTTCGCCGTAGCGACGCCGGGCTTCTTCGCCGAAGCCGTGGTGCCTCTCTTCGCCGTACTCCCGACGACCCTCCTCCTCTTCCTCGCCCCGTTCCTCCTCCGCGTACTGTCCGGTCTCTTCGGCGTGAGCCCAGCCCCACTCCTCCTTGACCGGCGCACCCGATGCGCCGGCGGCGTCCGCCGGTGCCTGGCCGTCGACGTCCACAGGGATGGGCGCCGGCCAGTACCAGGGCGCCGGAACGGCGAACGCCCTGAAGCGGCGGGCGACCCCGGGGGCGTAACGGCGGGCCGCGGAATGGGCGGCCTGCTGGGCGAGGGCGCGCGGGGCGGTGCGGCGCGAGCCGTGGGCCGCGTTGCGGGCGGCGGCGCCGGACAGGGCGACGAAGCGCCGGGCGGCCTCGAACTCGTACTCCTCGTGGTCGAGTCCCTCGCCCTCCACCTCGAACAGGTTGCTCGCCCAGGAGCCGAGCTTGGAGCCGACGGCGGTGCCGAGCCCCGGGGCGATCGCCGTTCCGATGGCGCCTCCGATGCTCGGCAGGGCCTGCTTGGCGACGTTCTTCAGGATGCCGCCGAGCTGCTTGCCGACCGAGGAACGCAGAAACCCGCCGGCCTTCTTCGCGGCGGACTTCAGCCAGTTGCCGAGGAACTGCTCCAGCTCCTCCTCCGAGGTGACCCCCAACAGCTCTGTGGCCAGCTGGAGTTCCTCCTCCTCGCTGAACGGGCTCTCCAGCGACTCGGGCACCCGCTCCCCACGCCGCTCACCGCGCCGCGCCTCACGGTGCTCCTCGGCCCCGAACTCCTCTTCCTCCTCGTAGCGCTCCTCATGGCGCCCCTCGCCACGCTCTTCGTAGCGCTCCTCGTAATCCTCTTCTTCGTACGGCTGCATAGTGATCAGCCCCTCCCGGCCATGAGCCGACGCGACCTGTCCAGACCCAGGAACCAGGGCCTGAACAGCAACGTTGGCAGCGGGACGGGGGCGCGGTCTTTGGGGGCGGACCTGGGGATGACCCTGGGTTAGGGGGCCTGGGGTGCCTGGGCGCGAGGCTCAGAACGCCGCGTCGGCTATGCGCATGACGTACGGCAGCTCGGGGGTCCGGCCCGTCGGGTTGATCGAGTAGACCAGGACTCGGCGCAGGTCGCGGGTGGCGAAGACGCCGCTCGTGTAGCCGGGGTACGAGCCGCTCTTGCCCCAGACGACGGTGCCGTCCGGCAACGCCGTGCGCTGCAGGCCGCCGTAGCTGAACTGTTTGTCGCCGGTGACGCCGGTGGGCAGCGTGAAGAGTTCCCTCTGCTGGGCGGGCGGAAGCAGCCGCCCGCGGTACAGGGCCGTGAAGAACCGGCCCAGGTCGGGGGCGTTGGAGATCATGCCGCCTTCCGCCCAGGAGTACGGGCTCTGGACGCTCACGTCCTTCAGCTCGTCCGAGCCCTCCACCGCCACCAGTCCGCGGGTGTACGGCGCCGGTATCGACCAGTCGTCGAGCGCGGGCACCGAGGTGTCGCGCAGGCCCAGGGGGCGGAGTATGCGGGCGGTGACCTCATGACCGTACGAGTGGCCGCTCACCTTCTCCACGATCAGCCCGGCGATGAAGTAGTTGATGCCGTTGTACTGCGTGACCTTGCCGGGCTCCGTCGGCGTCCCGCAGGACAGGGCCGACCTGATCACCTCCAGTGGCGGGACGTCCTCCTTGGCACAGGTCGGTATCTGCAGCCCGCTGGTGTGGCTGAGCAACTGGCGGACGGTGATGGGGTGGTAGCCCGTGGGGAGAAGCCCCGGCAGCCACTGCTGCACCGTGTCGTCCAGGCTCAGCCGGTGTTCCGCGGCGAGTTGCAGCACCACCGTCGACGTGAAGATCTTCGTGATGCTGCCGATCCTGAAGTGCGCGTCGGGGGAGGGGACGGAGGGGCCCGCCGTTCCCGTCCATCGGCCGTCGCTCCCGCTCATGCGAATGAGCCCGCCCGTCACGTTCTCGTCGGGCAGGCCGGCGAGCGAGGCCCTTAACGCCTTCTCGTCCAGCCCTTGATGCCGTTGATTGCCTTGATTCCCTTGTGCCTCGCGGTGCACGGGCGCTGCGGCCGCCGCCGGAACGGCTCCCGCGGCCAGCAGAACAGCCAGCGCCCCGGCCGCCACCACGACCCCGCGATTTCCTCTACGCAACAGTGAGTTCGCCATGCCCACGAGTCTGCCGCCGCCCCGCCCGCAAGCCATCGGGAAGATCCCGGACCCACCCCTGACCCCCACCCCGACCCGCCCTCGGGGTCCGCGGCCGAGGGCCTCAGGGGCGCTTGGGCCGGCCGGCGTTGAGGATCCTGGTCACATCGACGGTGACCTTGGCGCCGATGGAGTCGGGGAGATTGACGAGTTCGCCGGGGGCGTGGATGTGGTGACTGCCGTATTCGCCCTTGTCCGGGTCCGTGAGCACGTGGAGGCGCTGGTGCTTGCGGTCGACGATGACGTACACGGGCACATGGGCACTGGCATAAGCGGCGACCTTGGTCCGCAGATCGGTCTGGTAGTTGCTGGACGTGACTTCCAGGACGAGGCGGAAGGCGATGGGGTCGTAGCAGTCGTTCTCGACCAGTTGCTCTTGGAAGTCGGCATCCACCAGCGTGAAGTCCGGGATGGCGTAGTCCTCGGTGCCGGTGGGCAGCCACAGCCCGATGCCCTGGAGCACCTGTGTCTCCGCTCCGTGCAATCCGGCTGCGAGGAAGGGGACCATGAGGTCGGTCAAGGCGCTGGCGTGGGCATCGTCCGGCGGCGGGGACACGAGGATCTGGCCTCCGATGATCTCGACGCGGTTGCCCGGGAGGCGATCCATGATGCGGTTCGCCTCCGCGATCAGCGGACGGTCGTCGTGGGGCCGCTCGACGGATGCTGCGGACATCACGTGCCTCCTGTGGGCTGGTGTCGAGAGCATCATCGTAGGCCGGGCGAGCCGGCCGTGGCCCGTTCGCAGCACGTCACCCGATCGTGCCCCGGCACGCCCGTGGGCCCCGCTTCCACCAGGAAACGGGGCCCACGGCGACGTACAGCAATAACCGTCAGAAGCGCCGAGTGATCAGCGCCTTCTTCACCTCGGCGATCGCCTTCGTGACCTCGATACCGCGCGGGCAGGCGTCCGTGCAGTTGAACGTCGTCCGGCAGCGCCAGACGCCGTCCTTGTCGTTCAGGATCTCCAGACGCTGCTCACCGGCCTCGTCACGCGAGTCGAAGATGAAGCGGTGGGCGTTCACGATGGCGGCCGGGCCGAAGTACTGGCCGTCGTTCCAGAACACCGGGCAGGACGAGGTGCAGGCGGCGCAGAGGATGCACTTCGTCGTGTCGTCGAAGCGCTCGCGGTCCTCGGCCGTCTGGAGACGCTCGCGCGTCGGCTCGTTCGTGTCCTTCGTGATGAGGAAGGGCATCACGTCGCGGTACGCCTGGAAGAACGGGTCCATGTCCACGACCAGGTCCTTCAGGACCGTGAGGCCCTTGATGGGCTCAACCGTGATGGGCTTCTCAGGGTTGATGTCCTTGATCAGCGTCTTGCAGGCGAGGCGGTTCTTGCCGTTGATCCGCATGGCGTCCGAGCCGCAGATGCCGTGCGCGCAGGAGCGGCGGAAGGTCAGCGAACCGTCCAGGTCCCACTTGATCTTGTGGAGGGCGTCGAGGACGCGCTCCTTCGGGTCGATCTCCAGCTGGAAGTCTTCCCAGGCCGCCTCCGCCGAGACTTCGGAGTTGAAGCGGCGGACGCGGAAGGTGACCGTGATGTACGGCGAGTCGGCGAAGCCCGCCTCGGGCTTGGCGTCTTCCTTGTCGAGAGTCGGGGTAGCCATCAGTACTTACGCTCCATCGGCTGGTAGCGGGTCTGGACGACCGGCTTGTAGTCGAGACGGATCGACTCGGTGCCGTCGTCGCCGACCTCGCGGTACGCCATGGTGTGGCGCATGAAGTTGACGTCGTCGCGGTTCGGGTAGTCCTCGCGGTAGTGACCGCCGCGCGACTCCTTGCGGGCCAGCGCCGACACCGCCATGACCTCGGCGAGGTCGAGGAGGTTGCCGAGCTCGATGGCCTCAAGAAGGTCGGTGTTGAACCGCTTGCCCTTGTCCTGGACCGAGACGTTCTTGTAGCGCTCGCGCAGCTCCGCGATCTTCTCGACCGCCGTCTTGATCGTCTGCTCGGTGCGGAACACCATCACGTTGGCGTCCATGCACTCCTGCAGCTCCAGGCGGATCGCGGCGACCCGCTCGGTGCCCGTCGAGCTGCGCAGGCGCTCGACCTGCGTGACGACCTGAGACGCCGGGTCCTCGGGCAGCTCGACGTGCGAGGAGACCGTGGCCGAGTACTCGGCCGCCGCGATACCCGCACGCTTGCCGAACACGTTGATGTCGAGGAGTGAGTTCGTGCCGAGACGGTTCGCGCCGTGCACCGACACGCACGCGACCTCGCCGGCCGCGTACAGGCCCGGGACGACGGTCGTGTTGTCGCTCAGCACCTCACCCGCGACGTTCGTCGGGATGCCGCCCATCGCGTAGTGCGCGGTGGGCTGGATCGGGATCGGGTCCGTGTAGGGCTCGATGCCGAGGTACGTGCGCGCGAACTCCGTGATGTCGGGCAGCTTGGCGTCCAGCTGCTCCGGCGGGAGGTGCGTGAGGTCGAGGTAGACGTGGTCGCCCTCGGGACCGCAGCCACGGCCCTCACGGATCTCCGTGTAGATGGAGCGCGAGACGACGTCACGGGACGCGAGGTCCTTCATGACGGGCGCGTACTTCTCCATGAAGCGCTCGCCGTCCTTGTTGCGGAGGATGCCGCCCTCACCGCGGGCGCCCTCCGTCAGCAGGATGCCCATGCGCCAGATGCCGGTCGGGTGGAACTGGAAGAACTCCATGTCCTCCAGCGGCAGCCCGCGACGGTAGACCGCCGCCTGACCGTCACCCGTCAGCGTGTGCGCGTTCGACGTCACCTTGAAGAACTTGCCGGTGCCGCCGGACGCGTAGATCACGGCCTTCGCCTGGAAAACGTGGATCTCGCCGGTCGCCAGTTCGTACGCGACGACGCCCGCCGAGTGCTTGACGCCGTCGACCTCGACGATCAGCTGGTCGAGGACGTAGAACTCGTTGAAGAACTCCACGCCCTCCTTCACGCAGTTCTGGTAGAGCGTCTGGAGGATCATGTGGCCGGTGCGGTCGGCCGCGTAGCAGGAGCGACGGACGGGCGCCTCACCGTGGTTACGGGAGTGGCCGCCGAATCGCCGCTGGTCGATCGTCCCGTTGGGCGTGCGGTTGAACGGCAGGCCCATCTTCTCCAGGTCGAGGACCGAGTCGATGGCCTCCTTCGCCAGGATCTCGGCGGCGTCCTGGTCGACCAGGTAGTCGCCGCCCTTGACCGTGTCGAAGGTGTGCCACTCCCAGTTGTCCTCCTCCACGTTGGCGAGCGCGGCGGCCATGCCGCCCTGCGCCGCGCCCGTGTGGGAGCGGGTGGGGTAGAGCTTCGTGAGCACGGCGGTGCGGCTGCGCTTCGTCGCCTCGATGGCGGCGCGCATGCCCGCGCCACCGGCGCCGACGATGACGGTGTCGTACTTGTGGATCTTCATGGTGTTTGCCTCAGCCCCGTGCCTAGCGGATGTTCGGGTCGAAGGTGAAGATCACCAGCGTGCCCAGCAGGATCGTGAACACCGTGGCGGTGTAGAGCAGGCCCTTCAGCCACAGGCGTGTGTTCGCGCGCTCCGCGTAGTCGTTGATGACCGTGCGCAGGCCGTTGGCGCCGTGCAGCATCGCGAGCCACAGCATGGCCAGGTCCCAGACCTGCCACCAGGGGGACGCCCAGCGGCCGGCCACGAAGGCGAAGCCGATCTTGGAGACGCCGCCGTCCAGCACGAGCTGGATCAACAGGTGGCCGAGGACCAGGACGACCAGCACGACGCCCGACAGGCGCATGAAGAGCCAGCCGTACATCTCGAAGTTGCCGCGGGTCGACTTGGGGGTCTTCTTGGTCCGCATGCGCGGGGCCTCGATGAGCGGCGCCGGGTTGTCGACGTCGTACGCCGAAACTCCTGCGCCCTCGACGGGTCCGATCCCGGAGGCGGCGGTTTCAGTGGTGGACATCTGTGTCAGCTCCCGAAGACTTCGCGGAATGCGTGACCGAGGACGGGGTAGAGGGCCCCGGCCATCAGCACGACCCAGATACCGACGACGGACCAGAGCAGCTGCTTCTGGTAGCGCGGGCCCTTGGACCAGAAGTCGACGGCGATGACACGCAGGCCGTTGAGCGCGTGGAAGAGGATCGCGGCGACGAGGCCGTATTCCAGCAGCGCGACGATCGGCGTCTTGTACGTGGCTACGACCTTGTCGTAGTCCTCGGGGGAGACACGCACGAGAGCGGTGTCCAGCACGTGTACGAACAGGAAGAAGAAGATGAGGACGCCGGTGACTCGATGAGCCACCCAGGACCACATTCCTTCCCGGCCGCGGTACAGCGTTCCAGCCGGCACGGAAGAACCCTCCGGGAGCGGGGATTGGGGCCTGCCGGCTTCGATGTCGGTCGGGCCCGGCCGGGTACGGTCCACCGGCCCTGGCCATCGTAGCGACGACTTGTCGGAACGCTTACGGGGGCCCTGCCTCTGTGATCAAACAGGCACGCGTACGGGCTAGGGGCGGCGGCATCTGGGATGGGGTGTCCCGTTATCTTCCGGGCGCGGCGCCGCTGCGGCCGGCCGTGCCCCGCGGCGGAGCGGCGTGACGCGACAGCTCGGTGCTCCCGTACAGGTGGGCCAGTCGCCCCTTTGCCAGACGGCGCAGCTCCTCCGCCGCGACGATCCGCTCCTCCTCGGGATCGTTCGTCAGCCGTGACCGGATGCCCGCCAGGACGTGGTCCAGCGTTTCCTCCGGCGGCGTGTCACCCAAATAGATGACGAACGCATGCCCGAAACGTGCCTCGTATGCCGCATGGGCCGCGTTCAGGGCCATGTGGGCCGCCCCGTACGCGTCCTTCGGCAGCGACGGCAGCGACTCCCCGGCCAGCGCCTCCGCGAGGTCGCCCGGGGTCAGGTCGTAGGCCGCCTCGTCGGCCGCGGCGAGGAGGGCGTCCAGGTCGGGGTAGGGGCGGTGGTCGGCGAGGCGGTGGGCCCAGCGCAGGCTGCGAAGGCAGGTGAGGAGGGCGCGCTCGGCGGCTTCGGCGGACGCGGAGTTGAACGGCTCCAGGCGGGCCGGGGACGGCGCGGCGCCCTTCTGCTCGGGTAGTGCGACCTGGCCGGGGAGGCGTGGGAAACGGTGCGAAGGCAGCGTGGATCCTCGGCGGTGAAAGGGGGCTGAAACGGGCGACATGCGTGGACGCCACGTGTGGGTCGGCAGGGGAAGGTGTGAGAGATGTGCCCTCACGTTATCCAGGAGGGTCAGCAGCTGTCCGACGGATGCCCGAATTTCACCCGCACGGGAGAGTTTCGGAACGTGTGGTGGACGCATGAAGTGGTCGTCGGGTCATAGGTTGGCGCGGTGAGCGAGCGCAGGCGCCGAGCACGGGCGCGACAGAGCCGAGTACGCACGGGCGGGATCCTCGTCGCCGCCGGAGTCGCCGTGGCGGGCGCCGCGGCCGCGGTCACCGTGAGCCTGTGGCCGACCGGCGACAGCAGCGGGCCCGCGGCGCATCGGCCCTCGGACGCCGGATCCGCGACGGCGTCCCACCCCTCCGCCCGCACCAACGCCCCCAGCCCGTCCCCGACCCGCAGCTACCCCCTGTCCGCGACACCCCGCACGATCCCCGCCGTACGCGAGCACACTCCGGCGCGCGGACCGGGCTGGCGTCCGGCGCGCGGCGGCCGGGTCGTGATCGACGACGAGGAGCTCGCCGACGAGGGCCGGCTGCTCGCCGGGGAGATCGGGCTCACGTACGCCGGGCAGAAGGACGCCCGGGCGGGGGATGTCGAGCTGGGTCTCGACGGCGCCCGCACCGGCACGGAGTCGTACACCCTCACCGTCAAGAACCGCAGGGTCACCATCACCGCCCCGGCCGAGGCGGGCGTCTTCTACGGCACGCGCACCCTCAAGCAGGAGGTCCACGGCGGCGGTACGGCGCCCGAGGGTGTCGTCCACGACCGGCCGGCCAAGCCGCGGCGCGGGCTCATGCTCGACATCGCGCGCAAGCCCTACACGGCGGCCTGGATCGAGGACCGGGTGCGCGAGCTGGGCGACCTGAAGTTCAACGAGCTGGGCCTGCACTTCTCCGACGACCAGGGCTTCCGCATCGAGTCCGACAAGCACCCCGAGGTGGTGTCGCGGCAGCACCTCACCAAGGCCGAGGTCCGCCGGATCCTCGCGCTCGCCGCGAGCCGGCACATCACCGTCGTCCCCGAGATCGACTCGCCCGGCCACCTGGGCGCCGTGATCGCCGCGCACCCCGACCTCCAACTGCGCAGCGCGAGCGGTGGCGCCACGCGCGGCACCCTCGACATCTCCAAGCCGGGGGCGGCGAGGATCGTCGACGAGCTGCTGAACGAGTACGCCGGTCTGTTCCCCGGCGCGTACTGGCATCTCGGCGGCGACGAGTACCAGGCGCTGACCGTGTCGAACCCGGCGGCGTCGTATCCGCAGCTGGCCGCCGCGGCACGCAGCCGGTACGGCTCGGGCGCCGGGATCGCCGACCTCGCGACCGGCTGGCTCAACGACCGCGCCGACGTGGTGCACGGGCACGACCGGACGCCGCGGGCCTGGAACGACGGGTTCTTCCGCGGCGGCGTGGTGCGGCCGGAGGGCGACATCGAGGTCGCGTACTGGACGGGCAAGGAGATCGGCGCCCGGCAGCCCGTCGAGTATCTGAGCGCGGGGCGCAAGCTGCTCAACTACAACGACGAGTACCTCTATTACGTACTCGGCCAGCCGCAGACCTTCGTCTACCCGGCCGGGGAGCGCATCTACGAGCAGTGGACCCCGCGCGTCCTGCGCGGCAGTACGCCGGTCGCGGGGAAGTACGACCCGCAGATCCTCGGCGGCACCTTCGCGGTCTGGGGCGACTTCCCGAACGCGCAGACGCAGGACCAGGTCGCGGCCGGCATCCGGATGCCGCTGCGCGCCACGGTCCAGAAGCTGTGGAACCCGACCAAACCGGCGCTGTCCTGGGCGGACTTCAGGAAGCTGGCGGACCGGCTGGGCTGAGAACGCTTCCAGAACGCTTCCGAGTGGACGTGCGGGGCTGCTGAACCGTATGTTCCGCCTGTCGCGCGTGAGGTTCTGGGGAGAACTCGTGTCCGGCGTTCATCGACCGACACCTCGGGGGGCGTTCCACCATGATCTGTGCGCGCTGTCAGCAATTCGGCGCGATACCGGGCGGCAGCCTGTGCGAGCGGTGCGCCCCACCGGCGACCGTGCAGTATCCGCCGCTGGACGCCGGGCAAGCGGCCTGGCTGCGCTCACCGGTCGGGCTCGGCAAGGCCGTGGCCGTACTGCTCGGCGTGGTCGCCGCCGCCGACCTCTTCGCGGTTTGGGTGGACATCGACAGGTACGGCGTGATGGCCAAGGTCCTCGACGGGGAGGTCGGTGCGGCCGTCCGGCGAGAGGCCTCCCGTTCGGACACGCTGTCCTCCGCGGCCGGTATCGCGCAGACGTCCGCCCTGATCGCGACCATCGTCGTCTTCCTCTTCTGGTTCCAGCGGACGCGGGTGAACGCCGAGGTGTTCAACCCCTTCGAGCACCGCATGAAGCGCGGCTGGACCTGCTGGAGCTGGTTCGTGCCGGTCGTGAACCTGTGGTTCCCGCGCCGGATCATGGTGGACATCTGGGACGCGAGCAGCCCGGCGGGCACGCGCAGTTCGCACGGGCTCGTCAACGCCTGGTGGACGCTGTGGATCGTCTCGCTGCTCGCGGACCGGGCCTCCTTCACCGTGAACCGCAACGCCGAGACGGCTCAGGAGATCCAGGACGCCACCCTCCAGACGATGTTCGCGGATGTCGCCGACATCGCGGCCGCCGTCCTCGCCGTCCTCGTCGTGCTGCGCCTGACCAGGATGCAGAACGAGAAGGCGCAGCACGGCCCGGTGTCGGTCGGCGTCTGACGGCCAAAACGTCCCCATCTCTGGCGTACTTGCGTAACCCTGTGGTGTATTCGCCCCGAGCCGGACCGTTACGACCGGACCGATCCACCGGGGGGAGCCGGACATGGGCTACTGGGGGTACTACGTGGTCGGCAGAAGCGAGCGGCCGCTGGCCGAACTCGTGGTGCCGGCAGGGGCGCGCGGCATGGCCCTGCGGTCGACGGGCCCCGACGGCTGGCAGGTGTGGGAGTACCCGGGCGGCGGTGACGGCGGCGTCGGGAGCATGAACGCGCTCGCCCGGGAGACCGGCGCGCCCGCGCTCTTCGGGTACGT
This sequence comes from Streptomyces sp. NPDC005485, assembly GCF_040606085.1. NCBI lineage: Bacteria > Bacillati > Actinomycetota > Actinomycetes > Kitasatosporales > Streptomycetaceae > Streptomyces > Streptomyces sp. NPDC005485. Next base: position 213,836 of record NZ_JBEXDZ010000001.1, read on the forward strand.
CATGGACAGCGACTGCGTGGCCGTCGAGGCGGCCGCGCCGGACAGCGGCGTCTGGACGACCTGTCTGGCCCGTGACGCGATGGCCGGCCACCTCGACGGGAACGAGGAGGGGCTGAGCGTCGACGACTGCTTCCTGGAGCCGCGCGACGCCGCCGAACGCGCCGTCGCCTGGGCCGCGGAGGCCGGGCACACCGTCGCCCCCGAGCCATTGCTCGACGTACTGACCGCCGATGCCGACCTGTTGGCCGAAAACCTCTTCTTTCGCCTACTCGACCGACTCGGTGTCGTACCGCTGTGACACTCAGGTACCGTCGCACGCAGTAAGGGGAAGTGCGGGCTCCGTACGGAAGAGGCGCCCTGTAGAGGGGCTTCGAGGGAGGCGTGATGAGCCTGGTGGAACTGATCGCTCAGGCCGACGAACGTGGTCTGGCAGCGAGCGGTTTGGCTTGTTTGGATCGGTGCGTGCCGCTGCTGGGCGGCGACGACGAGATCCTGCGGCCCCTGTGGGCGAGCCTCGTGGACGGGGACGCGTGGGGTGAACGGCTCGCCAAGGCCCGCGCGGACCTCGGCGAACCGGACGCCGAAGGCCCGGCTGCCGACGCGGGCCCCGACGCCTCTCCTGAGGGCGCCGCCGCATTGCTCGCCCGCCGGATGCTCGCCGCCGTCCCCGCGGAGCCCTCCGCCGCCGAACTGCGCACCTGGGCCGACGCCTGCTCCGTCGCCGCACTCCAGATACACCGGCTCCTCGACGCCTCCGACGACGGCACGTCCTCGGTCGCGGCCCGCCGTGAAGGCCGTACGGAGGGCATGTCGCCGCTCGTCGCCGCCGAACTGCGCCGCCAGGTCACCATCCTGGAAGTGCTCGCGGGCCACGGCGCGGGCGGCGTGCGCCACGCGCGCGACGTCTCGACGGAAGGCCGGCGCGTGCTGCGGGCGGTCGTCTCGCGCCGGGCGCGCCGGGCCTAAACCTGCGGTGGCGAGGGGTTCCTGTGACCGTCCCGCGGTGGCGCGTGGGGGTCCTGGGCCGGTGTCGCGGACGGGCCCGGAACGCGTGACGAATCCCGCCCCCGCCACGCTCTTCGGAGTGTGACTGCACAGCAAGCAACCAGGCCCCACGCTGCGACGAAGCCCATGCGATGGGCGGCGGACGCGGTCGCGACGATGCGCGAGGGCGCGCGGCTGCGCCTCGACTACTCCGAGCAGAGTCTGTGGCGCGTCGACCGGATGATCGAGGAGATACGCCGGGAGGGGGCGCCGTACGCCGCCGTCGAGGCGGTGCTGCGCGGATTCGGGGCGTACGCCGGTGAGGTCATCGCCCGGCGCACCGGCGCCGAGTGGTGGGAGACGGGCGGTGACCACTGGCTGCGCACGCCGGACGGGCGCCTGTGGGACCCGGTCGACGAGGCCCGCCGCTGCTACGCGGGCAACGGCTCGCTGCGGCTGCTGTGCCGGGACGCCACGACTGGATCCGGATTTCCGGAATAGGTACGCGAGCGTTCCCAAAGGTGGGTTCCGGCGGGACCATGGGGGAAGTGCAACCGCCGTATCCGGGAGACCCCATGGCAGCCAACCGCCGTTGGGTCGGAGGGGGAGTGGCTGGGAGTCCCGCTGTTGCTCCTCCGCGGGCGGATCGCCGACCTGGCAGGGTGCAGGATCGCCTTCATGACCGGGCTGTTGGGCTTCGCCGCCGCGTCCGCGCTGGGCGGCGCCGCGGCCAACTCGGGGATGCTCTTCGGCGCCCGCGCACTGCAGGGCGTCTTCGCCGCGCTCCTCGCGCCGGCCGCCCTCGCCCTGCTCGCCACCACGTTCACCGACCCCAAGGAGCGCGGCAAGGCCTTCGGTGTGTTCGGCGCGATCGTCGGCGCGGGCGCGGCAATCGGGCTGCTGGCGGGCGGCTTCCTCACGCAGTACCTGGACTGGCGCTGGTGCCTGTACGTCAACGTGCCCATCGCGCTCGTCGCGTTCGCCGGCGCGTGGGTGCTGCTCGACAGAGGGGGACGTTCGCCCTGCGGGGCAGCGAGTCCCTCGTGGTGCGGGGGCAGGCGCCGTCCATCGCCACCTATGCCGCCACCGTGCACCGCACGACCGTCCCGGAGGCTCTCCGGCAGACCGGCACGATCACCACCGCCAAGGGGGTGCGCAAGAGCGAGTTGGTGTACGTCGTCGGCGGCACCGGGTGCGTCAACGAGGGCGACGTGGCGTGGCGGAAGTGGACGCTGTCCGATCCCGACATCGCCGACGACGTCGAGGACCCGGTGACCGAGCTGGACGACTTCGCGGCGTACGCCAAGAGCGCGAAGGTGAGTCGCACGGGGTCGGGCGGCCCGCGTTGAATCGGGTGGTGCGGGAGGCCACCCTTCCCTGCCGCCCGACGCGAGTCGGACGTGAGCAACGCAGGGCAACCTGCGCAAGCGACGCAGAGCAACCTGAACAGGAAAGGCGAACGACGAACAACGGGCCAAAAGGTTGTACGTGGAACCTGGGTTCGGTGTGTGTGAATCGCCACTTCTGTGGACCGTGATGTTCCTGAGCCGGCATCCGCTGGGGCAACCGGGAAGGCCGGGAAGGGGTTTCCCCGGCCGAGCGAAGGGGTGGGGGCCATGAGGGAAGTCGAGGAGCGCGTACCGGGGGCGGACCGGATGCGCGGGTGCGCGACGGCCTTCGTCACGCACGCCACGGCCCGCAACCGCCTGCCGCTGGACTACTCCGTGGCCAGCCTCCGCGTCGTCGACTTCCTGATCGACGGACTGCGCAAGGGCGGGGCAGGGCGCGAGCGGGTCGGCGGCACCCTGTTCGGGCTCGGCGCGTACGTCGGGGAGGTGCTGGTGCGACGCGCGGGCGCGACCTGGGTGGACTTCGACGCCGACCAGCGGGCGTACTTCGCCCAGCCGGTCGGCGTACGCATGCCGGACGGCCGGGTCTGGAACCCCCTCGGCAAGGTCCACAACCGTTTCGAGGTGGGCGGTCCTGAGGAGTCCCTGCAGACCTTCTACCTGATGCTGCCCGGGAGGGCCCGGCGCGCGGTGGCCTGACGGCGGGCGCCGGGCGAAGCGGTCCGGCCACGAACCCTGGGGTGCGGCGAGCGCGTCACGGCAGCAGCTCCCGGCCGTGCAGGATCAGCATGTCGGCGACCAGGCAGGTGACCTCGCCGTCGCCGGCGCGGCCGATCCACACCGGGTACGTGCCGTCGCCCAGGCCGCTCGGGTACGCGATGAGGTTGCCGCCGGACCGCGGGTCGTCGAGGACGAGGATGCCGTCGGGAAGGTCGTCGTCGGGGATGGTGTCCTGGCGGCCGGTGAGCCGCTCGGCCGCCGCCGCGTCGACGAAGCAGCCGGTGCCCGTGTCCACGCCGAAGCCGTAGAACTCCCCGTCCCTCAAGGTGCGCGGGTCCTCGCCGGGGCGCAGCGCCAACTCCCAGGTCTCCGTGGGCTTTTCGCAGACGAGGACGCGGGCCGCGGTGTAGTCCTCCAGGCGGATGTGCGCGCCCTCGTACTCGCTCGCGTACGCGGCCATGGCGACCTCCACGCGGTACTCGCCCGGCGGCACCGTGACCGTGAAGGGCTCGACGGGGCCGTCCCAGCCCGGGTCGCAGGCGACGACACGGCCGGTCGGCAGCCGCAGCGGCCCGGCGTCGACGACGTCCCCGACGATGTACGGGCCCACGGGACCGTCGTACGGCGGCGAGAAGCGCGTGCCGGGCGTGAACGTCCCGGCGAGGTGGTGCGGTCGCATCGGGGCAGGGGGACGCCAGCTCGGGACGGGGGTCGCCGTCGTCCCCGTGTCCCTGTCCCCGCCCGTCTCGGGCGTCGGGGTTTCGCGCAGAGGGCCCGTCGGCCGGCCGTCCGTCGCTAGGGCCACCGCCCGGCCCCAGTCCCCGAACTCCGGTGCGGGCACACGGCGTTGGTTCTCGGGTACATCGGGCAGCGTGTGCGTCGAGCCGCCCCGCACTCCCTTCGGCTCGCAGACCTTGCGGCCCCGGCCGTCCGGGTGGAGGTCGGTCAGGATCCGGCCCGCCTCCGCCGCGAACTCGGCCATGTCATCGGTGTCGTAAAGCCATTGAGCGAGGTGGCGGAGGAAGAGCTCCCCGGGTTCGAGCCGGCGCAGGTCGATCTCTCGGGTGCGCCGGCCCCGGTCGTCGTACGCCCAGATGCCGAAGTAGCCCTGCGCCCAGGCGACATGGAGCACGGCGGCCGGTTGCGGGTGACCCTCCTCGCGCAGCACCACCGCGTACTGCTCGCCCGCCGCGTCGCGGGCCGCGGCCCGCTGCCTGCTCATCGGGCCGGAAACGGTGCGGGACACCGGGTCCCAGCTCTCCCCGTACGTCACATCCAAGGTCACGTCTGTTCCAGCGCACCGGAGCCCGAAAAAGTCACCCCCGTTTCCGCGCCCGTGATGTTTGACGGCATGGTTCCGCTGGGTCTGGTGGGACCGGTGCGTGAACGCGCCCCGGGCGGCGGGGAGAGAGAAGGAGCGGGGAGCCGTGGTGAAGGTGGTCATGGGAGGGGCGCGGAGCGGTCGGCCGAAGAGACGACGGGTTGTGGTGGCCGCGTGTCTGGCGGTCCTCTGCGCGGTTCCAGGCCTGGTCTCGTGCGACGTACGACAGCGGCATGTCGTCCTCGACGGCGGTACGTTCACGCCGCTGACGCCCGAGGACGAAGCGCGCGGAACGCGGCTCGCCCGCACCGCGGCGGACCTTCTGCGCACCACCGACTCCGTACGGCTGAGCGTGACCACGGCCGGCAGTGGCAGTGGCGGCGCGGGTGGGCAGAAGGTCTCGCTGCTCATGGACCGTGACGGGAACTGCACCGGCACCTTCGACGTCGGCCCGATGCGTCGCGGCGAGCTCGTGGTGACCGGCAAGCAGGCGTACGTACGCCTCTCCGACGCGGCTCTCGACGAGATCCGCGCCTCCGCGGAGTCCCGTGGTGCCGAGGCGCGGGCCCGGGTCGCCCAGCGGACCGAGTTCGCGCGCGGCAAGTTCCTCAAGGCACCTCTGAAGGACAGCGGGGGCCTCGCACCCTCCTCCTCCTGCGACCTCGACGCACTGCTGCAGAACCTCGACGGCGACCCCGGCGCCACGAAGGCCCTCCCGGAGACCACCCGGTACGGCAGGCACGTCACGCCGCTCGTGGAGAAGGGGCGCGAGGGCGGCACCACGATGTACGTGGCCGCGAGCGGGCGGCCGTACATCCTCGGCGTCACCGGCCGGGAGAACGGTCGGTCGATGGAGATGCGGCTGTCCGACTACGGCAGTCCCGTCGACGTACACGCTCCGGGGGCGGAGGAGACCATCGTCATCGACCCGAACGCGTCCGGGAGCGGCGGCTCGCTGTTCGACCTCTGAGCGAGTCGGGGCGGGAGGGGAGCCTGATGGGCTGTGACATTTCTGTGGCGCGCGGCGCTGATCACGATGGGGGCGTGGACACGGCGAACCGTGGCTCGCGGTGCGCATTCGGACGATCTCGGTACGAGCGATGCAGGTACAAGCGATCTCGGCACGAACGAGGACAGTGTTGGGCCAGGGAGGGGAACCCCGCCGCGTGCAGGCTTACGACGGGGAGCTGGGCGTGGCCGTCGGGCAGGCGCAGGAAGGGGACGAGGCCGCCTTCGCGGTCGCGTACCGGATCGTCCAGCCGGGACTGCTGGGGTACCTGCGCGGAATCGTCGGCGACGACGCGGAGGACGTGGCGTCGGACGCGTGGCTGGAGATCGCGCGGGACCTGGGCCGCTTCCGGGGCGACGGGGCGGGGTTTCGCGGCTGGACCGCGACGATCGCCCGGCACCGGGCGCTGGACCACCTGCGGCGGCTGAAGGTACGGCCCCGGGCGACCGTGCTCGAACAGGACCTGCTGGAACTGCCCGGCACGCACAGCACACACGACCAGGCGCTGGAGTCCCTCTCCACCCGGGACGCCCTCCGGCTGGTCGCGGGGCTGCCGCGCGACCAGGCGGAGGCGGTGCTGCTGCGGGTGGTCGTCGGCCTCGACGGGCCCGCGGCCGCGCGTGTTCTGGGCAAGCGGCCGGGCGCGGTCCGCACCTCCGCCCACCGCGGGCTCAAGCGCCTTGCCCGGCAGTTGGGCGCCGAGGGTGTGACGGATGAAGGCCCCAGCACGCTGGGGGAGTCGAGATGAACCGCAGGACGGCCGACCAGACGGCCAAGAAGAACCACGAGAAGTTCATGAGTGACCGCGAGCGGTACAGCGAGAAGTTCAAGAGCGACTGCGAACGGTCCGAGAGCGACGGCGAGCGGTCGCGGAGCAACGGCAAGCAGTCCCAGAGCGACAGCGAGAAGTCGCAGACCAACGGCACGCAGCCGTCGGGCAGAGGCAGAGACGGATCCGGACATGGGTGAACGACACAGCCACGGCGGGGCGCCCGACCGCCGGGCCGCGCGCCCTGACGCCGCACGCCCCCTCGACGCCGCGGCGCCCCTGTCCGCCCACCCCGGCACCTCCGCCGCCGCCTCCACCCCGGGCGTCGACGCGCTCCTCGCCGCCGCCGTGCGCGCCACAGCCGTGGATGCCGAGCGGGAGGCGCGGGCCGTAGCCGCCTTCCGTGCCGCGCGGGACCAGGGGGCGTATGCCGCGCACGCCGCGCGGACCCGGCGCCGGGACGACTGGCGACCGCGGCAGGAGAAGACGAAGCGTTCGCTGCGGGCCACCTTCGCGGTGCTGGCGGCGAGCGTGACGCTGGGCGGGGTCGCCGTCGCGGCCATCGGCTCCTCGTCGGACGGCGACGGTGGTGACCAGAGCCGGACGCGGCCGTCGAGCAGCGCCCCGGACCATTCCGCCCCGGACTCCGCGAACCCGGCGGCGCCGGGCTCCTCGGCCCCCGGCACGACCGACGCGGCCACGCCGTCCCCCCACCCGTCGCAGGCCCAGGACACCGAGGCCCACTGCCGCGCGTACGAAAAGGTCGGGGGCCGGGGCAAGGCCCTGAACTCCACGGCCTGGCAGCGGCTCGTCGACGCGGCGGGCGGCGAGGACAAGGTGGCCGCGTACTGCGCCGCACAACTGGCCGAGAACGCCACAGGCACAGGCACAGGCACAGGCACAGGCACAGGCACGGACAAGGGCAAGGGCGGCAGCGACAGCAACGGAAACGGCACCGCCGGTACGGCACGGGCGACCCCGACCCCGGCGACCCCGACCCCGGCGACTCCCACCCCGGCGACTCCCACCCAGGCGGCGACGCCGAAGCCGGGGAAGTCCAAAGGGAAGCCGTAGACCCGTCGACCCGCTCTGTGCCTAGCGCCAGTCGGGTACGCCCGAGACGGGCGGCAGCTGGGCTTCGATCTTCGCCCGGATCTCCTGCATCACGGCGACGATGCGGGCCTCGTGCTCCGGGGTGAGCCGGGCCATCGGCACCGAGCAGCTGATGGCGTCGGTGGCCGGGGCGGCGTAGCGCAGAGCGAAACCGAAGCCGGCTATGCCCGTCACCGTCTCCTCCCGGTCGATGGAGTAGCCGCGTTCGCGGATGCGGGCCAGGTCGGCGAGGAGGGACGCGCGGGTGGTGTGCGTGTTCTCGGTGAGGGCGGTCAACGGCCCCTCCGGTAGCGACAGTTCGTCGTCGGAGCGCTCGGCGAGCAGTGCCTTGCCGAGTCCGCCGGCGTGGGCCGGGACGCGGCGGCCGACGCGGCTGATGGTGCGCAGGTACTCGTGGGACTCGCGGGTGGCGAGATAGACGACGTCCGGGCCGTCGAGCCGGGCCATGTGGATCGTCTCTCCGAGCGCGTCCGACGCCTCGTCGAGGTAGGGACGGGCGACCCGGATGCGCCGGTCGCCGTCGAGGTAGCTGGTGCCCGTGAGCAGCGCGCGGATGCCGATGCCGTAGAGGGAGCCGGTGGCGTCGGTGCGGACCCAGCCGCAGTCGACGAGGGTCTGCAGCAGCTGGTACATGCTGCTGCGCGGCACGCCCAGCTCCTCCGCGAGCTGGTCCAGGCGCGAGGGCTGCTCTCCTCGTCCCGCGAGCAGTTCCAGCAGCGCGACGGTTCTGGCCGCCGACTTCACCCCGCGGACACCTGTCTTCTCCGGCATGGGCCCAATCGTAGATCCGCGCCGATTCGCGGAGGCGCACCCATTGACCGCTCTCGTTCACCCATCTAACCTCCATCTGCATACGTAGACGGCATCCGCATACAGGGATGGGATTTCATGACAGGGATCAGCGCTGAGCTCGCAGAGGTCGTCCAGCGGCTCCGGGACGGAATGGCGGGCGGAGTGCTTTCCTTCCCCCTCACGAGCTTCCGGGACGACGGCGGGCTCGACCTCGACGCGTACCGGGCCTACCTGACCGGCCGGCTGGCCACCGCACCCGGAGCGGTGTTCCCCGCCTGCGGGACCGGCGAGTTCTTCTCGCTGGACGAGGACGAGTACGCGGCGGTCATCGAGGCCACGGTCGAGATCGCCGACGGACGGATGCCGGTGGTCGCGGGCATCGGGTACGGCTGGGCGCAGGCGCTGCGCTTCGCCCGGATCGCGGAGCGGGCGGGGGCGGACGCCGCTCTGGTCCTGCCCCACTACCTGGTGGGCGCCCCGCAGGACGGTCTGGTGGAGCAGCTGCGCCGGATCGCCGCGGGGACCCGGCTGCCCTTGATCGCGTACCAGCGTGACCAAGTCGCCTTCACGGCCGCCTCGTTGAGGCATATCGCCCGGATCGACGGGGTGATCGGGCTCAAGGACGGGCACAGTGACCTCGACCGGCTCCAGCGCCTCACCCTCGCCGCCCCCGAGGGCTTCCTGTTCTTCAACGGCGCCTCCACGGCCGAGATCCAGGCCCGCGCCTACGCCACCGTCGGCGTCCCCGCCTACTCCTCGGCCGTCCACGCCTTCGCCCCCGAGATCGCGAACGCCTTCTTCGCCGCCCTGCGGGACGGTGACGACGCCGTCGTGACCAGGCTCCTGCGCGAGTTCTACGTCCCCCTCGTCGAACTGCGCGACCGGGTGCCCGGCTACGCCGTCTCCCTGGTCAAGGCCGCAGCCCGGCTGCGCGGCCTCCCGGTCGGCCCGGTGCGCGCCCCGCTCACCGACCCGTCGGACGCGGACCTCGCCGACCTGGAGAAGGTGCTGGACCACGGACTGAGCCTGGTCGGCGCCGTACGGCAAACCGCCTGACGAACCCGGCGGGCACCCCGCCGTGCCCGCCGGACGCCCCACCGACGCACCTCCCGCTCACCCCCCACGCCCTCCCCTTCGCTCGACAGTTCAAAGGAGAACTGCCATGCCACTTCTCGTGGTCGGGATCAGCGTTCTGGTCCTGCTGCTGCTCATGACCAGGCTGAAGCTCAACGGCTTCGCGGCTCTGCTGCTCGTAGCGGTCGGCGTCGCGCTGGTCCGGGGAATCCCGGTGGCGACCATCCCGGACGTCCTCTCCGAGGGCATCGGGGGTCAGATCGGCGACACCATGCTCACCATCGGGCTCGGCGCGATGGTCGGCCGCATCATGGGGGACTCCGGCGCCGCACAGCGCATCGCCGGCAAGCTCCTGGACGCCTTCGGCCCGCGCGGGGTCCAGATAGCCATGGTGATCACGTCCATGCTGATCGGCGTGACCATGTTCTACGAGGTCGCCTTCATCATCATCGTGCCGATCGCGTTCACTCTGGTCCGGGTCACCGGGTCGAAGCTGCTGTGGGTCGGCCTGCCGATGTCCATCGCGCTGTCCACGATGCACAGCTTCCTGCCGCCGCACCCCGGCCCCACCGCGGTGGCCGCGACCTTCCACGCCTCCGTCGGACTGACGCTGTTCTACGGCCTGTTCATCGCGATCCCCGTCGGTGCGCTCATCGCCCTGGTCTGGCCGCGCCTGCCGTTCGTCCGGGCGATGAACCCGTCGATCCCCCAGGGCCTGGTCACCGAGCGCGAGTTCACCGACGAGGAGATGCCCGGCCTCGGCTGGTCGCTGTCCGTGGCGCTGTTCCCCGTGGTGCTGATCGTGGCCGCCGCCGTCACCGACATGGCCACCTCGTCCGAGACCCCGCTCCTGCACACCGTCGCCTTCATCGGCTCGGCGCCGATCGCGCTGCTGCTGACCCTGTGCCTGGCGAGCTGGGCGTTCGGACCTCGGATCGGCCGCAGCCTGGAGGAGGTCGGTGAGTCCTGCGCCTCGGCGGCGAAGGCGATGGCGATGATCCTCCTGGTCATCGGCGCCGGCGGGGCCTTCAAGAACGTCCTCGTCGAAGGCGGCATCTCCGACTACATCAAGGACGCCACCGACGGCTGGTCGATCTCACCGATCATCCTGGCCTGGCTCGTCGCCGTCATCCTCCGTATCGCGCTCGGCTCGGCGACGGTCGCCGTCGTGACGGCCTCCGGTGTGGTGCTGCCGCTGCTCGCGGGCAGCGGGGTCCACCCGGAGGTGATGGTGCTCGCCGTCGCCTGCGGCTCCATCGCCTTCTCCCATGTCAACGACCCCGGGTTCTGGCTGTTCAAGCAGTACTTCAACCTCTCCGTCATCGAGGCGATCAAGGTCCGTACGACCTATACGACGGTGCTCGCGATCCTCGGCCTGGGCGGCGTCCTGGTCGCCGAGCAGGTCCTCGACGCGCTCAGCCTCTAAGAACCCACCACTCCACCGCAGAAAGGCACCCGATGAGCATCGGACAGCCGACCGTCACGGCGTTCGCCGTCTACCCCGTCGCCGGCCGGGACAGCATGGAGCTGAACCTCTCCGGCGCGCACGGCCCCTACTTCACCCGCAACATCGTCGTCCTCACCGATTCCGAGGGCCGTACGGGCCTTGGCGAGGTACCCGGCGGGGAGCAGATCACGCGGACGCTGCGGGACGCCGAGTCGCTGGTCGTCGGGGCGAAGGTGGGCGACTACAAGCGGGTGCTGCGCGAGATCGGCGACCGGTTCGCCGACCGCGACTCGGGTGGCCGTGGTGCCCAGACCTTCGACCTGCGCACCACCGTCCACGCGGTCACCGCCGTCGAGTCGGCACTCCTCGACCTCCTCGGGCAGCACTTGGACGTACCGGTCGCGGCACTGCTCGGCGACGGCCAACAGCGCGACTCCGTCCGGGTGTTGGGCTACCTCTTCTACGTCGGCGACCCGGACCGCACCGACCTGGAGTACGTCCGCGAAACCGACTCCCCGGTGGACTGGTACCGGATCCGGCGCGAGGAAGCCCTCACGCCGGAGGCGATCGTCCGCCAGGCGGAGGCCGCCTACGACCTGTACGGCTTCCGGGACTTCAAGCTCAAGGGCGGTGTCCTTGAGGGCGCGGAGGAGGTCAAGGCGGTCCGCGCCCTCAAGGACCGCTTCCCGGGAGCCCGGATCACCCTCGACCCGAACGGCGCCTGGTCCCTGGCCGAGGCGGTCGAGCTGTGCCGTCCGCTGGGCGACACACTCGCGTACGCCGAGGACCCCTGCGGGGCCGAGGGCGGCTACTCCGGGCGGGAGATCCTCGCCGAGTTCCGCCGCGCGACCGGTCTGCCCACCGCGACCAACATGATCGCCACCGACTGGCGTCAGATGACCCACGCCCTGGCCCTCCAGTCGGTCTCCATCCCGCTGGCCGACCCGCACTTCTGGACCATGCAGGGCTCGGTACGCGTCGCGCAGCTGTGCAACGCGATGGGTCTGACCTGGGGCTGCCATTCCAACAACCACTTCGACATCTCGCTGGCCATGGTCACCCACTGCGGCGCCGCCGCCCCGGGCGAGTACAACGCCCTGGACACGCACTGGATCTGGCAGGAAGGAACGGAACGCCTCACCACGGCCCCGCCGCGCATCGTAGGCGGCGAGATCGCCGTCCCGCAGGCCCCGGGCCTGGGTATCCAGCTCGACATGGACCGGCTCCTGGCGGCCCACGAGCTCTACCGGCAGAAGACGCTGGGAGCCCGCGACGACGCGGTCACCATGCAGTACCTCATCCCCGGCTGGGAGTTCGACAGCAAGCGGCCCTGCCTGGTGCGGTAGCCCCGAAGACTTGGGGCTACGACGAGATCAAGGACGGCGGCGGGGACTGCGACGCGGAGACGACCGGGGCCGCCACCCCCCACAGGAGAGGCCCCGGCCGTCGCGCGGTACGGGCCGCGCGGCGGCCCGTACTCTCTACAGCGTCGCGGCTGCGTTTTCTGTCACACCTCTCTGCGTCACGAGATAGTTGCACGTTGTACGGACATGGACGGGGAGTGGTTTCAGGCCGTAACGTGCCATTCGCGCCGGACTGCGCAGCGCGGCCGACTGACTAGCGGCCCCAGAAAAACCGCAACCATCAATTGAGCACCACGATGGTGAGCAACCAGGTCCGCGAGAGCGGCGCCGGATCAGGCGCATGAGGGAGTGCGGTGCTGGGGGACGACGCGGAGCTGACCGCCGCCGTGCTTGCTGCACAGGCCGGGGACGAGACCGCGTTCCGGACTGTGTACCGCGCGGTGCACCCCAGGCTGCTCGGATACGTCCGGACGCTGGTCGCCGACCCCGACGCGGAGGACGTCACCTCCGAGGCCTGGCTGCAGATCGCCCGTGACCTCGGACGGTTCGACGGCGACGCCGACCGCTTCCGCGGCTGGGCGGCCCGCATAGCCCGCAACCGCGCCCTCGACCACATACGGATGCGCGGTCGCCGCCCCGCGATCGGCGGCGACGAGACCGAGCTGACCGGCAGGCCCGCCGAGTCCGACACCGCGGGCGAGGCGATCGAGGCGCTGGCCACCGGTCGGACCCTCTCCCTCATAGCCCAGCTCCCGCAGGACCAGGCGGAGGCCGTCGTGCTGCGCGTCGTCGTCGGCCTCGACGCCAAGACCGCGGCGGAGACCCTCGGCAAGCGCCCCGGAGCCGTGCGCACGGCGGCGCACCGCGGTCTGAAGCGACTGGCGGAGCTGCTCGGCGGCGATCCGGAATCCGCCGGCGCGCTCGACGCCGTACCCCCACAAAGAGAACCGCGCACGCGCGCGGCGACGTCCGCGGGTGTGACGCATACGCGTCCGCGGACGCAGAAGGACATGTGATGGCCGACGAGCACTACAGGTGGCTGGACCGCGACGCGGCGGAGCGTCTGCTGAACGGTGAGCCGCTGGAAGACGTCGACGCCGACCTCCGCGCCGAGGCCGACCGGCTCTCCCGGGCCCTGCACGCGCTGGCCGCCGAACCCGCCCTGAGCAGCGCGGAGTTGCCCGGCGAGGCCGCCGCGCTGGCCGCGTTCCGGAAGGTTCAGGAGGGCCAGGCGGGAGCCAACGGCGAGGCGGTTCAGGTGGGTCGCGGCAGGGGGCGTGCGCACGGCGCCGACGTGGGCCTCGTCCGTCTCGGGCGCCCCGCCCAGGACGGCCGCCGGGCCCGCTGGGGGCGTCCCGCGCGCCTCGGGCTCGCCGCAGCGCTGGCCGCCGGAATGCTCGGCGGAGTCGCCGTGGCGGCCGGAACCGGAGTGCTGCGGACCCCCTTCGGTGACGACCGGCCGGGCCCGGTCGCCTCGGTCACGGCCGCTGTGACACCGGACCGTCCGCTTGTCTCGCCGCCGCCGGGCGGCGACCGGCGGGAGGGCCTGCCGGCACCGACACCCGGCGGCAAGAACAGCCCCTCCGGCGGCACCTCGTCGCACGATCCGTCGAAGGACGGGAGCGGGGAGGGGCCCGGGAACGGCGCGAGCGCGCGGCCCGGTTCCGACTCCTCGGGGCGTTGGGATGCGAGCCGCTACGGCGGGGGAGCGAGCGGTCTGCTCTCGTCCTGCCGTGACCTGCGCGCCGGCAAGACCCTGGAGAGCGGCCGCCGCCGCGCCCTGGAGGGCGCGGCCGGTGGCGGCGGCACGCGCGTGAAGAATTTCTGCAAGGACGCCGTGACCGACGCGGACGCTCGCACACACGACGACGACAAAGGCTATAGAGGCGACAAAGACGGCAAGGGTGCCAAGGGCTCGGGCAGAGGTTCGGGCAAGGGCTCCGGCAAGGGTTCGCACGGCGGCTCCGGCAGCGGAGGTCGGGGCGACCAGGACGACCAGGGCGACCGCGGTGGCGACGCCGACGGTCACATACGCGGCGGCCACGGCCACCCCGGCGGCGACCGCCGGGGCGGCGGAAACGGCCATAGCGGCAGCGGGGAAACCGTCATCTCGGCACCCGTGAGCCCGCACCCGACGCCGAGCCCGACGCCGAGCCGCAGCGCGCTGTAGCTGCTCCGGCCGTCCGGACCGGCGCCGCCAGAACCCATCCTGACCTGCGGTTTCCCGGTTCGTTGAACTTTCTTCGACGCAGGTGTGACGTTTTCAGCCGCCGTAACGCAGTAATGAGTGAGCCGACTGGTCATCGGCCGTCGCACCGAGCCGGAGTTCCCCCCGTACTCTCGGCCCGGTGCACACGGCGCGGGCGGGACACGTTCCCCCGGTTCCGCCCGCGCCCCACTCACCCACTCGCCCCGCTTCCGGGGCTCCGCGCAGGACGGCGTCACCAGTAGACGACGACCTTGTCCCCGTTGCGGACCTGCGCGAACAGCTTCGCGATCTTCCCCTCGTCCCGTACGTTGACGCAGCCGTGCGAGGCGCCGTAGTAGCCGCGGGCCGCGAAGTCGGAGGAGTAGTGGACCGCCTGGCCGCCGCTGAAGAACATCGCGTACGGCATGGGCGTGTGGTAGATCGTCGACACATGGTGGCGTGACTTGAAGTAGACGTTGAACACACCTTCACGGGTCGGCGTGTACTGCGAGCCGAACCGCACGTCCATCTCGGAGACCGTTCTGCCGTCGATCATCCAGCGCAGCGTGCGGCTAGCCTTGCTGACGCACAGCACCCGGCCCGTCATGCAGCGCGGATCGGGCTTCGCGGCCGGCTGCCCGCCGTACGGGTAGAGCTCCCAGTCGGCCGGTGAGTGCGTCATCTTCCGCAGCCGCTGCCAGGTGACGGCGTCCATCTCGCCGGTGCGCGGCAGGCCCCGCTTGCCCTGGAAGCCCTTCACGGCCGAGACCGTGGGGGAGTCGTACGTCCCCGTGGGCGCCGTGATGAGCCAGGCGACCTGGTGCAGCCGGGCCTGGAGCCGGCGGACCTCGGTGCCCTTGTCGCCGTGGGACCAGAGCACCTCGGCGGCGGGTCGAGCGTCACCGGAGGAGCGCTCGGACGAACCCTTGGAGGCGGTGCCGCTCGGCTTGGCGTCGTCCGGTTTGTCCGTGACGTCGATGTGCACCGGCGGCTGCTTGCCGTTCGCGTCCACGGCGTGGGCCGTGCAGCCGCAGACGGCCGCGAGCACCGCGAACGCGGCCAGCGCCCTTCTGATGCCGGCCGTCATGCGCGGCCTCGTCATGGCTGTCGTACGCATCCCGACCCCCCGTTGCTTCCCCGGAACCGATGATCGGCTGTGCCACATTCTCACTTGAGAGGCTCCCCGCACAGGCCCGGTGACGAACTACGGTGCAAGGTGGTGAACAGGTCTGTGAGCAAGGTCCCAGCCTGGTCCTCTCCAACGGGCGCACGGCCGCCACTACAGTCCGTCGCGAGGGTCGGGTCCTACTAGTAAGTAGCTTCAGCGGGAGGCACAGCAATGGCGCGCGAGTCGGAGTCCGGACTGCCCATCGAGCCGGTCTACGGACCGGATGCTCTGGAGGGCTGGGATCCGGCGGAGAAGCTGGGTGAGCCCGGGAAGTACCCCTTCACCCGAGGTGTCTACCCGTCGATGTACACGGGCCGGCCGTGGACGATGCGGCAGTACGCCGGGTTCGGTACCGCGGTGGAGTCGAACGCCCGCTACAAGCAGCTCATCGCCAACGGCACCATGGGTCTGTCCGTCGCCTTCGACCTGCCCACCCAGATGGGCCACGACAGCGACGCCGCCATCGCACACGGCGAGGTCGGCAAGGTCGGCGTCGCCATCGACTCGGTCGAGGACATGCGGATCCTGTTCGGCGGGATCCCGCTGGACAAGGTGTCCACATCGATGACGATCAACGCCCCGGCCGCGCTGCTCCTGCTGATGTACCAGCTCGTCGGCGAGGAGCAGGGCGTCCCGGCCGACCAGCTGACGGGCACGATCCAGAACGACGTGCTCAAGGAGTACATCGCCCGCGGGACGTACATCTTCCCGCCCAAGCCGTCGCTGCGCCTGATCGCGGACATCTTCAAGTACTGCAAAACCGAGATCCCGAAGTGGAACACGATCTCGATCTCCGGCTATCACATGGCCGAGGCCGGTGCCTCCCCCGCGCAGGAGATCGCGTTCACGCTGGCCGACGGCATCGAGTACGTCCGTACGGCGGTCGCGGCCGGCATGGACGTCGACGACTTCGCCCCCCGGCTGTCGTTCTTCTTCGTCTCCCGCACGACGATCCTCGAAGAGGTGGCCAAGTTCCGTGCGGCCAGGCGCATTTGGGCCCGGGTGATGAAGGAGGAGTTCGGCGCGAAGAACCCGAAGTCGCTGATGCTCCGCTTCCACACGCAGACCGCAGGCGTGCAGCTGACCGCGCAGCAGCCGGAGGTGAACCTGGTGCGCGTCGCCGTCCAGGGCCTCGCGGCGGTCCTCGGCGGCACCCAGTCCCTGCACACCAACTCCTTCGACGAGGCGATCGCGCTGCCGACCGACAAGTCGGCCCGCCTCGCCCTGCGTACGCAGCAGGTCCTGGCCTACGAGACGGACGTCACGGCGACGGTGGACCCCTTCGCGGGCTCGTACGTCATCGAGCGGATGACCGACGAGGTCGAGGCCGCCACCGTCGAACTCATGGCGAAGGTCGAGGAGCTGGGCGGCGCCGTCAACGCCATCGAGCACGGCTTCCAGAAGGGCGAGATCGAGCGCAGCGCGTACCGCATCGCCCAGGAGACCGACTCCGGTGAGCGCGTCGTCGTCGGCGTCAACCGCTACCAGCTCGACACCGAGGAGCCCTACGAGCCCCTCCGCGTCGACCCGGCCATCGAGGCCCAGCAGGCGGCCCGCCTCGCCAAGCTCCGAGCGAACCGCGACCAGTCGGCGGTCGACGCCGCCCTGGCCGACCTGAAGAAGGCGGCGGAGGGCACGGACAACGTCCTCTACCCGATGAAGGACGCCCTGCGCGCCCGTGCGACGGTCGGCGAGGTGTGCAACGCGCTGCGCGGCGTCTGGGGGACTTACGTGCCTACGGATGCGTTCTGACCCACCTCCCAGGCGGAACCTGTGGAAGCTGACCAACGCCTCGGTGGAACCCGCGAGTTGGGCCGTGCGTCATATGGGCAGACGCACGGCCCAACTGCTCCGCCGGGAGGCCCGGATGAGGTTCGAGACGCCGCGTGAGCGTCCGAGGATGCCGAAGGAACAGGTTCAGCGGCCGGTCCCGCGCGAGCGGGACCCGATCATCCCGCCGGAGCATCAGCCCGGCGGCGCACACCCGATCGAGATCTCCATCGCCGCACCCCTGGTCGAGAAACGCCATGCCGGCTTCGAGGTACGTGACCGGCCCGAGATGCCGATCGTCGTACGGCGGACCATCCCCTGGTACGTGAACGAGCGCAGCGTCATGCGGAAGGTGACCGCCAGGCTCGTGGGCGTGACCACGCTCGTCGACGCCAGGGCAGCGACCGGCGATCTCGCGATCAAGATCCATGAGTTCGGTGCGGTCGAAGGCTTCCCGGCACCTGTCGCGGTCGTCGGGTGCCCTCTCAGGAAGGGGCCCGCGCCGCAGGACCTGGCGTCGAGGATCGAGCAGCTGCCGTTGCCGAAGGACCACGCGGCGAGGGTCGAGGAGCAGCTGTCGTCGAAGAGTGCGGCGTTCGCGGCACCCGTCATCTCCGCAGAGCACGGCGACATGACTGCTGCCGCCCTTCAGGCCGCCACCGCGGTGCTGGGCGAGCCGGAGGGATGGGAGACCAGGGTCGCCCGTGTCGTCCTCGAAGGCTTCATGTGGTTCGTCATTCCGACCAAGCCGATCACCAGTGTCGTAAAACTGCTGAGCGACGCGGTGCGGGACGACGAAGCGCCGCAGGCGTGGGCCGACCTCGCCCAGGGGCAGTTCGTGGGCGCGATGTGCCACCTCGATCCGCTGCCGATCGTCGCCCTGGGATGACCGGCGGATCCGCCCCGCGAAACGCGGAGGCCGAGTGTCGTACCCCCGTGCGACACTCCATCTCATGCTTGGTGTCATCGATCTGCCCACCTATCTCGCAGGCCTGATCCTCATCGTCCTGCTCCCCGGGCCGAACTCGCTCTACGTCCTGTCCGTCGCCGCCCGCCGAGGTGTTCGCACGGGCTACAAGGCCGCCGCCGGTGTCTGGTGCGGGGACACCGTGCTGATGGTGCTGTCCGCGGCCGGGGTCGCCTCGCTGCTTCAGGCGAACGCGGTGCTGTTCGGGATCGTGAAGTACGCGGGCGCCGGGTATCTGAGCTGGCTGGCGGTCGGGATGCTGCGGGCCGCGTGGGCGATGTGGCGGACCCGGCACGAGCGGGCGGCGGCGGAGGCGGAGGACGCGCCGGTCGTCGAGGAGCGGCCGTATCGGCGGGCGTTCGTGATCAGTCTCTTCAACCCGAAGGCGATCCTTTTCTTCGTCGCCTTCTTCGTGCAGTTCGTCGACCCGGACTACGCCTACCCCGCCCTGTCCTTCGTCGTCCTCGGCGCCTTCGCCCAGCTCGCGAGCTTCCTCTATCTCACCGCACTGATATTCAGCGGCACGAAGCTGGCGGCGGCCTTCCGGCGCCGTAAGCGCCTCTCGGCCGGTGCGACCACCGCCGCGGGCGCCCTCTTCCTCGGCTTCGCCGTCAAGCTCTCCCTCGCGAGCTCCTAGGCACCGACACGGGCCGCATACTTGGCCAACCCTTCCGCGCTCGCGCCCGCCCAGCCCACGTACCCGTCGGGCCGGACGAGGAAGAGGCCGGTGCCGTACGCCTCGTACGGCGGGATCCGGACCCCGTGGAGGGAGTACCCCGGCAGGTCGGGCAGGTCCGTGCCGACCGCGACCAGGGTCCAGTGCGGGCCCCGGAACGCGTCGAAGAGACGTACGCCGCCACGGACACCGTCCGGTGCGCGGTCGCCGGCCTGCAGGGCGCCCTCCGCCGCATCCGTGCGGGTCTCCACCGCGAGGGAGCAGCCCCGGTAGCCGAGGCCGAGCTGCGCGGTGGCCTCGCCGCGGCGCACCTCGCCGCGGTGGACCCCGGTGGACAGGCCGAGCATGGCGGCGGCGTTGGGCAGCCGCTCCTCCTCGTAGGAGTCGAGTAGGGCGGCGTCGGCCTCGCCGCGCAGCACCGCCGCCAGCTTCCAGCCCAGGTTGTACGCGTCCTGGACGCTGGTGTTGAGGCCCTGGCCACCGGCCGGTGAGTGGACGTGCGCCGCGTCCCCGGCGAGGAACACCCGGCCCTGCCTGAAGCGGTCCGCCATCGCCGCACGCGGCCGGAAGTCGGAGGCCCAGCGCACCTCGGTCACGGCGTCGGCGGCGAGATGAGAGCGCGTGGCGACGAGCTTGCGGATCCCGTCGAGGGACAGATCGGGGACCGTCCCCTCCTCGAACTGGGCGATCAGCTGGAAGTCCTCGGTGCCCGGCAGCGGCCAGGCCGCCATGAAGCCCTGGTCGCCGGTGGGCGGAAAGACGTGACAGTTCTCGCGGTCGAGTCCGGTGAGGCGGACGTCGGCCACCAGCATCGGCTGGGGGTCCACGGTCTCGCCGGTCATGCCGATGCCGAGCGCCCGTCGTACGGCACTGCGGCCGCCGTCGGAGGCGACCGCGTACCGCGCGCGGACCGGCGCCCCGGAGGCGAACCGGGCCGTCACCCCGTCCGCGTCCTGCGCGATCCCCACCAGCTCCCGCCCGAACGCCACCTCCCCGCCCAGCTCCCGCAGCCGCGTGAAGAGGATCTCCTGCGTACGCCACTGCGGCACCATCCACGGCCCCTGGAAGGGCTCGCTCTCCGTCGGTTCGCCCGCCTCGAACAGGCGGTGCTCGCCCGCGCGCTCCCCGTCCTGCCAGATCATGCCGACCGGGTAGGGGGCGCCCGCCGCGCGGACCGCGTCCAGGACACCGAAGTCGTCGAGGACCTCCATGGTGCGGGGCTGGATCCCCTTGCCGCGGGAGCCGGGGAAGAGCCCCTCGGCCTTCTCGACCACCAGGGCGCTCACGCCGCGTCGGGCCAGGTCGAGGGCGAGAGCGAGTCCGGTCGGGCCGGCGCCCACGACGAGTACGTCCGTGTTCATGCCCATCTCCTTAACATCGTTAAGTTCCATGCTTTGGAGCATGCGCTTAACGGCGTTAAGCTGTCAAGCGTGGCTACCCAGAAATCCCCCAAGCTGGACAAGAGGCTCGTCACCGAGACGGCCCTGAAGCTGCTGAACGAGGTCGGCCTCGACGGCCTCACCCTGCGGGCCATCGCCAAGGAACTGAACGTCCAGGCCCCGGCCCTGTACTGGCACTTCAAGAACAAGCAGGCCCTGCTCGACGAGATGGCGACGGAGATGTACCGCCGGATGGTCGCGGGCGCGCACCTCCCCCCGGGCGCCACCTGGCAGGAGCGACTGCTCGTGGGCAGCCGTGGCCTGCGTACCGCTCTGCTCGGTTACCGCGACGGCGCCAAGGTCTTCAGCGGCTCCCGCTTCACCGGCACCGAACACGCGGTCGAGATGGAGGTGGTCCTGCACGCCCTCGTCGAGGCCGGCTTCACCCTCCCCCAGGCCGTCCGTGCCACCACGACCGCGTACATGTACACCCTCGGCTTCATCACCGAGGAACAGGGCGTCCAGCCGCTCCCCGGGGAGCGCCGCGAGGGCTACGACGTCGAGGAACGCGCCGCCCGCATGCGGGAGTTCCCACTGGCGGCGGCCGCCGGCGAGGAGATCTTCGAGGGCTTCGAGGAGGGTTTCGAGGAGGGGCTGCGACTGGTGGTGGCGGGGATCGAGGCGCGCTACGGGATCAGCTGACCTACGCGCGGCACGCCATGCGCGCCTACGCGCGAGCCTTCGTCGGCCTCGGGTCCAGCGCCCTGCGCAGCCGGGGCGTCGCCCACTCCTCCACGTACCGGTTCATGAGCCAGGCGAGCACCAGCATCGCCGTCACCGTGCCGAACACGGTCACCGAGGACGGCAGGCCCAGGTGGCGGTGGAGGAGCTGTATCGAGACCCAGCCCAGGTGCTCGTGCACCAGGTAGAAGGGGTACGTCAGGGCGCCGGCGACCGTGAGCCAGCGCCAGTTCGCCCAGTGGAAGTGGCCGAGCGCGATCGCGCCCACCAGCAGGAAGCCCACCGTGACGACGGCGATGATGACGGCCGGGTGGCGGTAGGAGAAGAACGCGGGGTTCGGCTTGTGCCACAGGGACGCGATCGCGTAGTGCTGGGCGAGCGCCCAGCTGACGCCCACCACGCCCCACGCCGCGACGTCGCGGCGGTTGCGGTGCAGCAGGTAGAGGCCGATGCCGCCGATGAAGAAGGACGCGTACTCCGGCATCAGCACGGTGGTCAGCAGCGGCTCGTCCACCGCGTCGGAGATCGCCGCCGCGAGGGTCCACAGCGCGCAGAACATCAGCACGCGCCTGCGCGTGGCTCCCGGCAGGACGACGCACACCGCGAACAGGACGTAGAAGCGCAGCTCCGCCCAGAGCGTCCAGCACACGCCGAGGACGCGGTGCGCGCCGAGCGGTTGCTGCAGCATCGTCAGGTTCACGATGGTGTCGCTCGCCGAGACGGTCCTGTACGCCACCCACGGCAGCGCGAACACGGCCGTGATCAGCAGGATCGCCACCCAGTACGCCGGATAGAGCCGGGCCACGCGCGAGGCGAAGAACGAGCGCAGGGTCCGGCCCCAGCCGCTCATGCAGATCACGAAGCCGCTGATGATGAAGAAGATCTGCACCCCCATGCAGCCGTACGCCAGCCAGGGGGAGAGGGAGGGGAACTGGTGGGCCGGTGAGCTGCCCCAGGCCGTCGCGACCTCGCCGTCCCGGCCGCCGTAGTGGTACCCCGCGACCATCAGCGCGGCGACCAGGCGCAGCCCGTCCAGGGCGCGCAGGCGCGTCACCGGGGCGGTCACGGGGCGCGGAGCGGAATCAGGCACCGGAGCCTGGCCGTCCGTCCGCAGGGGCGGGGCGATGGTCACTGGGCTATGCCTTCCCTTTCAAAGCGGCCGCATAGAGAGCGGTTCCGCTCAGATTAGGTCGGGACAGAACCGGAAACAGCAGCTCGACCCCGCTGTTCCCCGGACCGTCGCGCCGAGTTCACTTCCTGGTCCGCACCGCCTTGAGCGCGGTGCCCGCGGCCCGGGCCCGGCGCACCATGCGCCGGGCCGCCGCGTTGCGCGGGAGGAAGGCGAGCCGCGTCGGCAGCCCGCCGGGCAGGCCGAGCGCGGTGAGCCGGCGGCGCTTGAAGAACGGGCCGGTGTCGGGTGCCCGGTGGGCGAGGTAGGCGCCGGCGGCCTCGCGCAGACCGGGGTGGATCTTCGGCTGCATCAGGAAGCCGACCGTGCGGACCAGGCCGGTCAGGTCCCCGGCGTCGGGCGTCTGCCCGCTCTCCAGGTCGGGCAGCAGCGCGTGCGCGAGGGTGACGGGGACACGGTTGCTGTTCTCGTACGGGGTCAGGCGCTCCAGCAGGGTGCCGGTGCCGATGCGGGCCACCGGCAGGCCGTACAGCGCGGACGCGGTGAACAGGGCCGTGGAGAAGCAGCCGACGACCAGTGCGGGACGCATCCGCTGGTAGAGGACCTCGGCGAGGACCGGCGAGTCGAGCACGGTCAGCTCGGCGCCCAGCCGCCGTGCCTCGTCCTCCAGGACTTGTGAGAAGCGGGCCGGGGCCGTCGGGTGCGGCTTGAACACCACGCAGGTGTGGCCGAGTCGGACCGCGCCCCTGAGCATCCGTACGTGCAGGTGCTCCTCCTCCTCGGCGGTGAGGATGTCGAGCGCGGAGAGGTACTGGCCGAGCAGGAGTGCCTGTCCCTCGGCGGGGAGCCGCAACTCCTCGCCGGAGAAGGCGAGTTCGGCGGGTTCGGCGGCTTCGGCGGGCTCGGTGAGTTCGGCGAGTTCGGTGAGCACCTTCACGAACGCGTCCGTCGCCACCAGCTCCGCTTCGACCCCGAACTCCGTGAGCAGCAGCGGTTCGAGGCCGGGCACGAGGTTCAGGTGGAGCAGCCGGGTCACGCGGGCGCCGACCAGCGGGTCGATCCGGCTGCGTGTGGGGCCGTAGCTCATCAGGCCGTCCGCGTAGACGGTGACGGGCGCGCCGGTGAAGATCTGCGCGATGCCGAGTGCCGGGTTGACCTGGAGGGACTCGACGACGAGCTCGACGTCGTCGTCCCCGAGGTCCCAGGCGAGCCGCAGATGCCGTTCCCACAGGGGGACGTCGTCGGGGCGCGGTGCCCAACCGCCGGGGTGGAAGGGGGAGATGGTGACGTTCCACGAGATGACGTCGTCGAAGCGGCCGCGCAGCCGCTCGAAGCCGGGCATCTCGTCGACGGCGGGCGTCGTCTCGGGTGTGGCCGCGTTGTTGGAGACGAGCAGGACGCGCCGGTCGGCGGGTGCGAAGCATCCGGTGTCCAGCGCCGCGGCGAGCGTCGCCGTGCCGTACAGCGTCGACGCGAGGAAGATCTGGGTGCTCACACGCCCACCCCGGCGGCCGTGAGGGCACGGCGGTCGGCCGCGGCGGCGGGTCGGCGGCGCAGCCGGCGCAGGCGGCCGGCGCGCTCCAGGTCCATCGAGTCGAGGGCGTCGTCGAGCACGTCCTGCGGCATGCGCCGCAGCGCCGCGGCACTCCTCGACTTCAACTGCCGTGCCACCGGCGGCTCGAACCGCTCGATGGAGCCCAGATGGTGGGCGATGATCGCGCAGTAGGTGCGTACGGCCTTGGGGAGGAGGTCGGCCGCGTCGCGGTCCTCGGCGGTCTCCGCCACCACCTGGTCGAACGCGCGCAGGAAGTCGAGTTGGCGTACGTCCCCGATCTGGGTCAGCGACGAGGCGATCCCGCGCCGGTAGAAGACGCCGAGCAGCCCCACCGCGGCGAAGGACTCCGCCTCCCGGTGCAGCTTCCAGATCCACGGCCGGTCCTCGGCGGTGCGCAGCCCGTCGGTGAAGTGCAGCAGGCCGCGGTCGGCGAGGCGGCGGTGGTAGATGCCGGCCCAGGCGTACGCGTAGTCGACGGAGGTCGAGCGGTGGGCGGGCAGGATCGCCGCGCGCGGCGACAGCACGACACCCCGGGGCGCGACCGGCACCCGGTGCAGGGTGCGGGCGCGCGCCTGGGTCTGGACGTGGTCGGTGCGCACGAAGTCGCAGCCCAAACGCTCCGCCGACGCGAGGAGTTCGGACAGATATCCGGGCGCGAGCCAGTCGTCGCCGTCCAGGAAGGTGAGGTATTCGCCGCGGGCCGCGTCGATTCCGGTGTTGCGCGCGGTGGCCAGACCGCTGTTCTGTTCGTGCCGCAGGACTATGGCGCCGGGAACCTCCCGTACGGCTCGATCGAGGATCCCGGGGGTTCCATCGGTCGAGGAGTCGTCGACGAGCAGGAATTCGAAATCGTCGCGGGAGTTCGCGCGAAGACTCCTGAGCGTGTCAGGAGCGAATTGCTGAACGTTGTAGAACGGCACGATGACGGAGAGCTTGACCACCCGGCCACGCTAGGGCGGGGCCCGTCCGTATTTCCGGCCACGGAGGGGATATCGGGTTAACGAAGCACGAAGGCTTCGTTAACCCTCTTGACTCCTGAGCGAGTTGAGAATATGTGTGCGACCGGACGCCGGGCGGGCCGTGGACGGGCTACCCGATGGCCGTCCTCTTCATGGTCCGCACCCGCCGGGCCACCCGCCGCACTGTGGCGTTGCGCGGGATGAAGGCGAGCCGGGTCGGCAGCCCGCCGGGCAGGCCGAGCGCGGTGAGCCGGCGGCGCTTGAAGTAGTGGTCGATACCCGCCGGACGGCGGGTGAGGTAGGCGGTGGCCGCCTCGTACAGACCGGGGTAGATCTGCGGCTGCATCATGAACCCGACCGTTTCGACCAGGCCCGTCAGGCTCCCGACCTGCGCCGTACGCCCGCTCTCCAGGTCCGGCAGCAGTGCGTCGGCCAGTGTCACGGGGACGCGGTTGCTGTTCTGGTACGGGGTCAGGCGCTCCAGCAGGACCTCGGTGCCGACGCGGGCGGTGTCCAGCCCGTAGAAGGTCTTCGCGGTGAACAGCGCGGTGGAGAAGCAGCCGACGACGAGGGCGGGCCGGGTGCGCTCGTAGAGGACCTCGGCGAGCACGGGCACGTCGAGCACGGTCAGCTCGACACCGAGGCGTTCGGCCTCCTCCTCCAGGGCGCGGCCGTAGCGGGCGGGCGCGGTCGGGTGCGGCTTGAAGACCACCCGGCGGTGCCCCTTCCCGACGGCGCCCCGCAGCATCCGTACATGCAGGTCCTCTTCCTCCTCGGGCGTGAGGATGGACAGCGCCGACAGGTACTGGCCGAGCAGCAGTGCGGCGTCGGCGGGCAGTTCGGGCAGCTCGGGAGCGGTGGAGCCGATCGCGCCGAGCACCTTCAGGAAGGCGTCCGTCGGCACGGTCTCGGGCTCGACGCCGAACTCCGTGAGCAGCAGCGGCTTGAGGTCCGCCACCAGGTCCAGGTGGAGCAGGCGGCGAACGCGGGTGCCGACCAGCGGGTCGATCTTGAAGCGGGTGGGGCCGTAGCTCATCAGCCCGTCCGCGTACACGTCGACGGGCGCCACGGAGAAGATCTGGCTGACCGCGAGGGCCGGGTTGACCTGGATGGACTCCACGGCCAGCTCGACGGCGTCGTCCCCGAGTCCCCACAGCAGCCGCAGATGACGCTCCCACAGCGGGGTGTCGTCGGGCCGCGGCGACCAACCGCCCGGGTGGAAGGGCGCGATGGTCTCGTTCCACGAGATGACGTCGTCGAAGCGGTCGCACAGCTGCTCGAAGCCCGGCATCGCGTCGATGGCGCTGGTCACTTCGGGGTTGCCCGCGTTGTTGGAGACCAGCAGGATGCGCCGGTCGGCGGGGCGGAAGCAGTCGGAGTCCAGGGCCGCGGCGAGCGTGGCGGCGCCGTACAGCGTGGAGGCGCAGAAGATCTGGGTGCTCATGCGGAAGCGGCCTCCGTCACCGCGGCGGGACGGCGGCGCAGCCTGCGCAGCCGCGAGGCGCGCTCCCAGTCCATCGAGTCGAGGGCGTCGTCGAGGATGTCCTGCGGCAGCCGCTTGAGGGCCGCCGCGCTCATCGAGCGCAGCCGGCGGGCCACCGACGGCTCGAACTTCTCGATCGTGTTGAGGTGGTGGGCGATGATCGCGCAGTACGTGCGGACGGCCTTCGGGAGGTAGATCTCCGCGTCGGGGTCCTGCTGCGTCTCCGCTATCACCTGGTCGAACGCCGGTATGAAGTCGAGCTGGCGGACGTCGCCGATCTGGGTCAGCGACGAGGTCACGCCGCGGCGGTAGAAGATGCCGAGCAGTCGCCCGGCCACCGCGAAGGACTCGGCCTCGCGGTGCAGCCGCCATATCCACGGCCGGTCCTCGGCGGTGTGCAGATGCTCGGGGAAGTGCAGCAGACCCCGGTCGACGATCCGGCGGTGGTAGATCCCCGCCCAGGAGTAGGGGTAGTCGACGGGCGTCGAGCGGTTGTCCGGCAGGATCACGTCGCGCGGCGAGATGACGGTGTCCCGCAGTCCGTACGGCACCCGGTGGATGACCCGCTCGGTCCCCGTGCAGCGGACGTGGTCGGTGCGTACGAAGTCGCAGCCCAACGTCTCGATGCTGGCCACCAGTTGCTCGAAGTACCCGGGGGCGACCCAGTCGTCGCCGTCGAGGAACGTCAGGTACTCGCCTTGGGCGGCGTCGATTCCCGTATTGCGCGCGGCGGACACCCCGCTTTCCTCACGCCGTATGAGAACGGCGCCCGGGAGGTCTTCTGCCGCGCGCTCCAGGATCTCGCGCGTCCCGTCGGTCGAACAATCGTCGACGAGTATGAATTCGAAATCGTCCCGCGTGTTCGCACGCAGGCTCTTCAGGGCTTCTGGGGCATATCGCTGCACATTGAAGAATGGCAGGATGACGGAGAGCTTGACCACGCACTTGACGTTAGGTGGCGGCCCGGCATTCGTCTTGACCATCGGGGAGATCTCAGGTGAACGACGCGTGGCGGAACCGTGAACCCAGCTGATTTTCAAGCCGATCGGTGGCCGATTCGCCATTCGTCGATGTGCTGTTAACCGTTTGTTGCATTCAGGTTGGGCCGCACCTCGAAATGGCTTCCTAGCGTCTAGGACGTGCCAGCAAGTACCACGAAGTCCCCGCGGGTCGCCGTCCTCGCCGATTCCGATACCCGGTGGAAATGGGGTTCGCTCACCGCGAACCGCATCGCACCGGCCGATTCGGACATCCGGCTCGACGGCTATCTCCTGCGCGGCCGTGCCACCCCCACACCCCGCCAGCTCGAAGAGGTCGGCGTCCGAGCGGACTCCCTCCGTGAGGTCACCGGCGTCGAGTTCCTGCGCGCCATGGAGCAGGAGGAGTACGACGTCCTCGTGCTCGCCCTCGTCGGCGGCGCCGTCCAGGCGATGCTGCACGGACTCGCACACCTGAAGCAGGGGAGCGGACGTCGGCCCGTGGTCGTCACCGGCTATGTCGGCGTCGTCTACGAGAAGCTCGCCGACGGCCTGCTGCTGCGGCACGGCGCGGACCTCGTCCTCGCCAACTCCCGCCAGGACGCGGACCGTTTCCGGGCCGTGTACGAAGGGGTGGGCGCCGACGCCGGATCGGTGACGGAGGTGGCGCTGCCCTTCCTCGGCGGGGACACGTACACGAAGAACGACCCGTACACGGTCGTCTTCGCCGCCCAGCCCTCCGTACCGGAGAGCCGCAAGGACCGTACGTACCTGCTCGACCGGCTGATCCGGCACGCACGCCGCCACCCGGACCGCGAGGTTCTGCTGAAGCTGCGCTCCAAGCCGGGCGAACACACCACGCACATCGAGGAGTTGCCCTACCAGAAGCTGGCCCAGAAGACCGATCTGCCGGCCAACTTCCGCCTCGTCTACGGGCACATGGGCGAGGTACTCGACCGCACCGACCTGCTGGTCACCATCAGCTCCACGGCGGCCCTGGAGTCCCTGCACCGCCGTATCCCCACCGTGGTCCTCACCGACCTCGGGGTGCGCGAGGCGCTCGGCAACCACCACTTCGTGGGCTCGGGGTGCCTGGCCTCCTGGGACCAACTCGACGACGGCCACCAGCCGTTGCCCGAGGAGGAGTGGGTGGCACGGCAGGGCGTCGCTGCTGGGGGCACCTCCCGGACGAAGTCTGGGGGAGGCTCGTACGAGACGGCCTTCGACATGGCGCGCGCCCGGATCACCGGGCTGCTCGCCGCCGGTGAACTCCCGCCGCTGCGGCCCTACTACACGCCCGTCACCGCACCCGGCTACCTCCCCGGCATCCTCGCCCGCCACCACCTCGGCCCGGACGGCAGCCCGCTGCCCGGCGCGCCCGCGGCGGACCGGGAGCCCAGCCCCGTACGGCAGATCGTGCGCCGGGCTGCGCGCGGCGCCTACCGCCACGGAGTGCAGCGCGTGGCGCCCGTCATCCGGCGGATGGGCGAGCTGTGAGCGCCTCCATCCCCTCCCAAGGAGTACAGCGAATGTCCCACTCGGAAGCGGGCCAGGCGGCGCACGTCCGCCGTGTGCTCGCCGTCATCCCCGCCCGCGGCGGCTCCAAGGGCGTCCCCGCGAAGAACCTCGCCCCCGTCGGGGGAATGCCGCTGGTGGCCCGCGCCGTGCACGAGTGCCGCGCCTCCCGCCTGGTCACGGACGTCGTCGTCTCCACGGACGACACCACGATCGCCGCCGCGGCCCGTGAGGCCGGCGCCGAGGTCGTCCTGCGCCCCGCCGCCATCGCCGGCGACACCGCCACCTCCGAGGCCGCCGTCCTGCACGCCATGGACGCCCACGAGGCCCTCCACGGCGCTTCGGTCGACGTCGTCCTCCTCGTCCAGTGCACCAGCCCCTTCATCGTCCGCGAGGACGTCGACGGGGTCGTGAAGGCGATCACCGAGAAGGGCGCGGACACGGCGCTGACCGTGGCCCCCTTCCACGGGTTCGTGTGGCGCGACGAGGCCGACGACCCCATCGCGCCGGTGGGCGTCGCCGCCGACCGTGCGGCCGTCGAGGGCGGCACCGACACCCTGGTCACCGGCACGGCGACCAGCGGCGGCTACGGCATCAACCACGACAAGTCCTTCCGCCCGCGCCGCCAGGACCGCCCCCAGGACCTCCTGGAGACCGGCGCGGTCTACGCGATGGACGCGACGGGCTTCCGTACCGCCAGGCACCGCTTCTTCGGGCGTACGGAACTCGTCCGCACCGACCCCGCGCGGGTGCTGGAGATCGACGACCCGCACGACCTCGCCCGGGCAAGGGCGCTCGCGCCGCTGTTCGACGCCGACCGGCCCGGCGCGCTTCCGACCGCAGACGACATCGACGCGGTCGTACTCGACTTCGACGGCACCCAGACCGACGACAGGGTGCTGATCGACTCCGATGGAAAGGAGTTCGTCTCCGTGCACCGCGGAGACGGCCTCGGCATCGCGGCCCTGCGCAAGAGCGGGCTGAAGATGCTGATCCTGTCCACGGAGCAGAACCCGGTCGTCGCCGCCCGCGCACGGAAGCTCAAGATCCCCGTGCTGCACGGCATCGACCGGAAAGACCTCGCGCTGAAGCAGTGGTGCGAGGAGCAGGGCATCGCGCCGGAGCGCGTGCTCTACGTCGGCAACGACGTCAACGACCTCCCGTGCTTCGCCCTCGCCGGCTGGCCCGTGGCGGTCGCGAGCGCCCACGACGTCGTACGCGGCGCCGCACGCGCGGTCACCACCGTTCCCGGTGGCGACGGCGCGATCCGAGAGATCGCCGGCTGGATCCTCGGTCCCTCTTTCGACTCTCTCGACTCCCTCGACAAGTAAGGAACTTCCTCACCATGAGCACCAACTCCCGTCTGCGCACCTTCGGTTCGAAGACCGCCGGCCCGGGCCGGCCCGTCTACGTCGTCGGCGAGATCGGCATCAACCACAACGGCGAGCTCGAGAACGCCTTCAAGCTGATCGACGCCGCCGCCGAGGCCGGCTGCGACGCCGTCAAGTTCCAGAAGCGCACCCCGGAGATCTGCACCCCGCGCGACCAGTGGGACATCGAGCGCGACACCCCCTGGGGCCGGATGACCTACATCGACTACCGCCACCGTGTGGAGTTCGGCGAGGACGAGTACCGCCAGATCGACGAGTACGCCAAGAGCAAGAACATCGACTGGTTCGCCTCCCCGTGGGACACCGAGGCCGTCGCCTTCCTGGAGAAGTTCGACGTCCCGGCCCACAAGGTCGCCTCCGCCTCCCTCACGGACGACGAGCTGCTGCGCGCCCTGCGCGCGACCAACCGCACGGTCATCCTGTCCTCCGGCATGTCGACCCCGAAGCAGATCCGCCACGCGGTCGAGGTCCTGGGGAGCGACAACATCCTTCTCTGCCACGCCACTTCGACGTACCCGGCGAAGGCCGAGGAGCTCAACCTCCGCGTCATCAACACCCTCCAGGACGAGTACCCGAACGTCCCGATCGGCTACTCCGGCCACGAGACGGGCCTGCAGACCACCCTCGCGGCGGTCGCCCTCGGCGCCGCCTTCGTCGAGCGCCACATCACCCTCGACCGCGCGATGTGGGGCTCCGACCAGGCCGCCTCCGTCGAGCCGCAGGGCCTCACCCGCCTCGTCCGCGACATCCGCACCATCGAGGCCTCCCTCGGCGACGGCGTCAAGAAGGTCTACGAGTCCGAGCTCGGCCCGATGAAGAAGCTGCGCCGTGTCACGGGCGTCGTCGCGGAGGCGGAGATCGCCGCGGCCGCGGGCGAGCCCGTCGCGGTCTGAGCACCTCTCCACATCCCTTACGACGGGACGGTCTTACGCCGATGAGCCCCCGCGCCGGTTCCTCCGGCCCCCACACTCTCGCCTTCGTCGAGAGCCCGGTGCAGCTGCTGAACGTCCTGGAGTGGGCGCACACCCAAGCCCTCCAGGACCCCGGCGCGGGGCTCACCCTCGTCGTCCTGTCGCCCAACGACCCCATGACAAGGGGGCAGTTGCGCCGTATGGCTGAGCTCGCCCGCGACGAGGGGTACCAGGTGCGCTGGGAGGAGGCGCGGGGCGGCACCACGGCCCCGTTCCACACGGTGGGCGGCCTCGCGCCCCTGCTGCGCAAGGCCCACCGCATAGTGATGGGCGACCCGTTCTCCCGCTACGTACAACTGCTTCTGACTATCACGAAGGCCCGCGAGCTGGTCGTCGTCGACGACGGCACGGCGACGATGGAGTTCGTCGCCCAACTCGCCCGCGGTGAACGCCTGGTGCGCTGGCACCGGCGCGGCGGCCGCCCGGGGGCACGCGACGTGCTCTTCGCGCCGGTCTCGGGCGCGGCGCGTCGGCGCCTGACCCCGAGCGACCGGCGCACGGTCGAGGTCTTCTCCTCCATGCCCATCGACTCCGCCCCGGACGGCGTCCGTATCACCGCCAACGACTTCGCCTGGACCCGCGCCCGCTTCGGCCCTCCCCGCATCACCAAGGGCGCGGACCTGGTCGGCACCTCCCTCGTCGAGACCGGCGTCGTGGACGGCGAGCGCTACCTCGAAGCCGTCGCCTCCCTCGCCAAGGCCCACGGCGCGACCCGCTACTTCGCCCACCGCCGCGAAAGCGTCGACAAACTCCACCGGCTGGCCGCCGAGACGGGCCTGGAGATCGTCCGCCCCGACCTCCCCCTCGAACTGATCGCCCGCCGCGGCCCCATCGGCCGCACGATCCTCAGCTTCCCCTCGACGGTCGTCCACACCCTCCCGCTGGCCCTCGTCGGCACGGACGTCCGCGTCGCCGTCTGCGACATCGACCCGACCTGGCTGACGGAGAACGCCTCACCGCGGGCGCAGGGGTTCCTGTCGGGGGTCACGGGGACGGCCCGGGACGTGCACCGGCTCACGGCGGTGACCGCGGTCTGACCTTGCCGTTCCGACTCCGCCGTCCGAAACCCTGGGTATCGTGCCGCCCGGGGCGACCAGGGAAAATCCTGGTGCGAAGGGGGAGTTGCACGGATGACGAGCGAACGTTCACGCATGGTGGCCACGGAGGACAGCCACCGGGTGACACCCGCGGAGCTGTTCTTCGACCTGGTGTTCGTGTACGCGATCACCCAGGTCACCGCACTGATGGCGGCCGACCCGACGCCGCTGAGGCTGCTCGGCGGGGGAGTGGTGCTCGCGCTGCTGTGGTGGTGCTGGTGCTGTTTCGCCTGGCTGGGCAACGTCGTACGGGCCGACACCGGGGCGATGTTCGGTGTGCTGATCGCGGTGATGGCGGTCGTGCTGATCGTGTCGCTGACGGTCCCGGAGGTCTACGCGGACGCCCCCGGCGGCCTGCCCGCTCCCCTCCTCTTCGTGCTCTGCTACGGCGCCGTTCGCGTCCTGCACCTGGTCAGTTACTGGATCTCCAGCCCGGGCGACCAGGCCCTGCGCGCAACTCTCCGCCGCACCGCTCTCCTGTCGGTCGCGCCGCCCTTCGCCCTGCTCCTGATCGGCAGCGCGTTCACCGGTCTCACGCAGATGCTCATCTGGCTCGGGGCCGTGGCGATCGACTACCTCGGGATCTACCTCACCGGATCCTCGGGCTGGCGAGTGGCCTCACCGGCGCACTTCGCCGAGCGGCACGGTCTGATCGTCATCATCGCCCTGGGCGAGTCGATCGTCGCGATCGGCGTCGGCGTCTCCGGTCTCCCGGTGAGCGTCCCCGTCCTGGCCGCGTCCACCGCCGGTCTGCTTATCGTCGCCGGCCTGTGGCGCCTGTACTTCCGCCAGCTCGGCGACACCGCCGAACACCGCCTCACCGCCCTCACGGGCGACGACCGCACCCGTCTCGCCCGCGACGTCCACACCTTCCTCCACCTGCCCCTGGTCGCAGGCGTGGTCCTCACGGCCCTCGGCATGAAGAAGTCCCTCCACCAGGTGGCCGACAGCGGCCACTACAACCTCTCCGAGCCCCTCCACGGCGTGGTCGCCTGGTCCCTCACGGGGGGCGTCGGCCTCTTCCTCGTAGCCGCCGCGGCCATCATCCTGCGCACGACCGGGCACCGCCCCCGGGCTCTCGCCGCCGCAGGTC
Source organism: Streptomyces sp. NPDC005485 (assembly GCF_040606085.1). Taxonomy (NCBI): domain Bacteria; kingdom Bacillati; phylum Actinomycetota; class Actinomycetes; order Kitasatosporales; family Streptomycetaceae; genus Streptomyces; species Streptomyces sp. NPDC005485. The sequence continues at coordinate 246,837 of NZ_JBEXDZ010000001.1, forward strand.
TCCTGTGCCTCTGCGCGGGCCCGGCGGTCGCCCACATCCCCGCCCTGCTCGCGCTCACCCTGCTGGCCGTTGCCGTGCCGGCCCTGTCTCTCCTGCGTTCCTCAGGGCCCGCGATGAGCCGCGCGTAGACCCCGCTTCGGGCCTACGGCTCCTCGTCGCGCCGCCAGGTGAACCCGGCGAGCCCCGTGTCCGCGTCGTGCTCGGTCTCCTCGATACGGCGAGGGCGCCGGGCCAGCCACACCAGCCAGCCCAGCGCCCACCCCACGAGTGTCATCACGACGAGACCCGCGAGCACCAGCCCCGCCGTCCCGAGGAACCCGAACTTCGCCAGCATCCAGGGGATCTGGTCCTCGCCGCATCCGCACGCCTGCATGGGGGCAGGGTGCCCGCGGCGGTCCCGGAACCCACGCCTCGTGGCCCAACAGCCGTGTGGCGGTGACGGTTCCGGGACCGAGGCGTCAGATCCGTTCGGACGCCACGGCCGCCGTTTCCTCGGCAGCTTCCGTCGCTTCCACGGCCGTGTCGTCCGAGGCGGCCACCGGTCCGCCGGTCACCGACGACCCGGCGCCCTTCTCGTCCTTCAGCGGGTGAATGTGCCGCAGCCCGAACCCGGCGACCACGGCGACCAGCGCGAAGGCCACGCCCGCGAGCACGAAGCTCAGGGTGAACTGGGACTCCGCCGGCAGCTGCGGCACGCCCGGCGGCAGGTTCTCGATCGTCTTCGAGGCGAGCACGGTGGTGATCATCGCGCTGCCGATCGCGCTGCCGGTGGAGCGGGCGATGGAGTTGATGCCGTTGGCGATACCGGTCTGGCGGGGCGGCACGCTCGTGACGATGATCGCCGGCATCGAGGCGTAGCCCAGGCTGATGCCGGCGCCGACCAGGATTCCGGCGACGATGACCGACGCCGCGTGCGAGTGGTCCAGCGCGACCAGGGCGAACCCGGCGGCCCCGACGAGCGAGGCGAGGACGAGGACCTTGCGCGGCCCCCGGTGCCGTACCAGCTGACCGCCGATCGGCGAGGCGAGCAGCGACACGATCGTGCTCGGCAGCAGGAACTCCACGGCGGCGCGCAGCACGGAGGCGTCGAAGCCGTAGCCGGTCAGCGCGGACGGCATCTGGGCGAGGTAGGAGACGCCGATGAACAGGGCGAACATGCCGAAGCCGACGAGCAGTCCGGCGAGGTTGGCGAAGAGCACGGGGCGGTGGGCGAACATCCGCATGTCGACGAGGGGTTCACGCACCCTGCGCTCGACGAACACCCACACCACGGCCATCACCACAGCGCCGGCGAACGCCCCGAGCGTACGGCCGCTGGTCCAGCCCCACTCGTGGCCCTGGGTGATGGGCAGCAGGAGCAGCACGAGGGTGGCGCCGAGCGTGAACGCGCCGAGGAGGTCGGTGCGGCCGCCGCTGCGGTGGTCCTCGTGGGTGGCCGGGACGAGGAAGGCGACGGCGAGCAGGGCGAGCGCGGCAAGGCCGGTGGCCAGCCAGAACGCGCTGCGGTAGTCGGGGTTGTCGCCCGCGGTCAGGAGGCCCACGGCGACGAGCGCGAGCCCGCTGCCGAAGGCGAGGGTGCCGCTGACGAGCGCCATCGCGCCGGGCAGCTTCGCCGGGCGCACCTCCTCGCGCAGTACGGACAGGGCCAGCGGGAAGATCGCGGTGGCGGCGCCCTGCAGGACCCGGCCGACGATGAGCCAGCCGAGCGAGTGCGTCACGGCGGCGAGCACGGAGCCCGCGACCATGATGCCGAGGACGGCGAGCAGGGTGCCCTTCTTGCCGTGCTGGTCGCCGAAGCGGCCGAGCAGCGGGGTGAAGACGGCGGCGGACAGCAGGGTGGCCGTCGTCACCCAGCTGACCTGGGCGGACGTGGCGTCCAGGTCGTTCTGGATGAGGCTGAGGATCGGGACGACCAGCGTCTGCATCATCGACACGACCATCGCGGCGAGGCTCAGCGCGAAGATGATCACGGTCTCGTTGCGGCCGCCGGCGGCCGACGCGCCCGCGGCAGGCGCGGCGGGCGCGGCATCGGTAGAGACCCCGGTGGGTCTGGTGGAGCTCATGGGAAGGGGCCTCCGGGCCTTGCTTCGTCTTGCTTCATGTACTGAAAGCTTGAAGTCCTCAAGCAACTCCCAGAAGGTAGGCCCAAAAGCTTTAGGTAGTCAAGTTAATGTTTGAAGTACTCAAGTACCGTGGGTTACAGTCCTGCGTATGAGCGCCAGCACTCCGCACGCCGCCGCCTCCGTCGCCGTTCCCGCCAAGCTCGACCTCCTGGAACTCCTGGCGGCGATCGGCACCGCCCAGTGGCGGGACTTCGTCGGGTCGGCGGAACGCCACGGGATGACCGGCATGCAGGCCAGGGTCATCGCCCAGCTGGTCGTCGCCGGTCCGCTGCCCATGCGGGGCCTGGCCGACCGCCTGGTCTGCGACGCCTCCAACGTCACCGGCATCGTGGACCGCCTGGAGAAGCAGGACCTGGTCCACCGCGAGCCCTCGGCCACCGACCGTCGCGTCAAGAACGTCGTCCTGACCGACAAGGGCCGCGAGACGATCCGCCGCGTGCGCGCCGAGATGCAGGCCACGCACGGCGCCCTGGACACCCTGAACGACGACGACCGCGCCACGCTCTACGCCCTGCTGAGCCGGCTCCGGCCGTCAATGGAGGGCGGCGCTTCTTGAGGGCCGCTCGACCGCGGGGCGCGCGCCCGCAACCGGGGTGCGATCTGTGGGACCGTGGAGTCCTGGGAACGCGAATCGTTCGACGGGACCAGGGTCCGGCCACCGGGGTGCCGGGCGGCGGGACCAGGGTCCGGTCACCGGAAGCGCCGATCGGCGGGACCAAGATCCAACCGGCCGGAAAGCCGGGCGAGTTTACCCATCCCCACCGATAGCTATGCGTCGTACGGCCAGATTTTCTTCCCCTAACGGGCTGAACTTTTGTTGATCGTGGGTCAGTTGGCCGTCCCGTCGCCCTACCCTTCAGAGGGTGAACCAACTGATGTCCCGAGAGTCCGAGGCCGACCTCCCCGGGGATGCGGTGCTCCCCGGCGCGCTGCCCGAGGCACTGCGCGCCGAACTCGTGGCGTTCCGCCGCGACTTGCACATGCACCCGGAGCTCGGCAACCAGGAGTTCCGCACCACCGCGGCGATCAAGGCGCGCCTGGAACAGGCCGGCCTCAAGCCCCGTGTGCTCGCCATCGGAACCGGTCTCATCTGTGACATCGGCGACTGGGACGGCGTACGCCCCATGCTCGCGCTGCGCGCCGACATCGACGCGCTGCCCATCCCGGACACCAAGGCGGACTGCGCCTATCGCTCCACCGTGCCCGACCGCGCCCACGCCTGCGGGCACGACGTGCACACCACGGTCGTCCTCGGCGCCGGGCTCGTCCTCGCCGAGCTGCACCGCAACGGGCAACTTCCGCGCCCCGTTCGGCTGATCTTCCAGCCCGCCGAGGAGGTGCTGCCCGGCGGCGCGCCGGACGCCATCGAGTCGGGCGTCCTGGAGGGGGTCGGCCGGATCGTCGGCGTGCACTGCGACCCGAAGGTGGACGCGGGGCGCATCGGACTGCGGCACGGCGCCATCACCTCCGCGTGCGACCGGCTCGAAGTCTCACTGGACGGCGCGGGCGGCCACACCGCGCGCCCCCACCTCACCACCGACCTCGTCACCGCCGCGGCCTGCGTCGTCACCGACGTGCCCGCGCTGGTCGCCCGCCGCGTCGACGCCCGCAGCGGGCTCGCGGTCACCTGGGGCCGGATCGAGTCGGGGCACGCGTGCAATGTGATCCCGCAGCACGCCGAGCTCTCCGGGACCGTGCGCTGCCTCGACCTCGACGCCTGGCGGCACGCCCCCGACCTCGTGCACGCCGCCATCGACGAGATCGCGAACCTCTACCGCGCCAAGTCCGAGATCAACTACATCCGCGGCGTCCCGCCGGTCGTCAACGACCCGGTGGTGACAGATCTGCTGCGGGACGCGATGAGCGCCCGCCGGGGCCCGCACTCCATCGAGGACACCGAGCAGAGCCTCGGCGGCGAGGACTTCTCCTGGTACCTGGAGCACGTGCCCGGCGCCATGGCCCGCCTCGGTGTGCGTACGCCCGGCGAGCGCGGCGGCCGCGATCTGCACCAGGGCGACTTCGACGCGGACGAGTCGGCGATCACGGTGGGCGTGGAGATGTTCACGGCGGCGGCGCTGCTCGACACCGGAGCCTGAAAAGCCGCGTGACACGGGTGGGCGAGTCCAGTCGCGCCCCTCACCCCTCGGCAGTAGCGTGGTGCCGAAATCGTCCACGACCCGCGGCCCACCATCCGCGGCCACAGTCCTTTTCGGCCGTCCGCAGGCGTCCGTCCCGTCACGCAGACCTCACCCACCGTAAACGGTGGGTGACGGGCGTGGTGGGTGCTGTATCCACAAAAGCACCATTCGATCCCATGGTTCACAGGGGCGTAACCGGCCATCGGCACGAATGGATAACGGCCAGGCGAAACCCCGTTCCCTGCGGGGTCTACGCGCGTTAATGTGCGCCGAACTCAGCACCCACTGCGGGGCTTTGGAGAATGGGGAACTTCCGATGCGTCGAATTTCCAGCCTGACCCGCGTCGCGGTGGGGGTCGCGTCGCTCGCACTCGCCGCCACAGCCTGCGGCGGCACCAGTAGCGACAAGGACAGCGGCAGCAGCAGCAGCGAGGGCTCCGGCGGCAAGGGCCTCGCCATCGCCTACGACGTCGGCGGCAAGGGCGACCAGTCCTTCAACGACGCCGCCTTCTCCGGCCTGGAGAAGGCGCAGAAGGAGTTCGGCTACAAGACCGCCGACATCGAACCCACCGAGGGTGAGACCGACGCCGACAAGGAGCAGCGCCTGGTCTCGCTGGCCAAGCAGGGCTACAACCCTGTCGTAGGCATCGGGTTCGCCTACGGCCCCGCGCTGGAGGCCGCTGCCAAGAAGTACCCGAAGACCAGCTTCGGCATCGTCGACTCCGTGGTCGAGGCCAAGAACGTGGCCTCGCTCGTCTTCGCCGAGCAGGAGTCCTCGTACCTCGCCGGTGTCGCGGCGGCCAAGGCCACCAAGTCGAACGTCGTGGGCTTCGTGGGCGGCGTGGACGTTCCGCTGATCCACAAGTTCCAGGCGGGCTATGAGCAGGGCGTCAAGGACACCAGCGGTGGCAAGGTCAAGGTCATCTCGCAGTACCTGACGCAGACCGCCGCGGAGGGTGGCTTCTCCAGCCCCGACAAGGGCAAGGCCGCCGCCGAGGGTCAGATCGAGAAGAAGGCGGACGTCCTCTACGCGGCGGCCGGTCTCTCCGGTCAGGGCGTGATCGAGGCCGCCTCCAAGGCCAAGGTCTGGGCGATCGGCGTCGACTCCGACCAGTACAACCAGAAGGCGCTGGCCGCGTACAAGGCCTCCATCCTGACCTCGGCGCTCAAGGACGTCGGCGGTGCGGTGTACTCCTTCGCCAAGTCGGTCCACGAGGGCAAGCCGCTGACGGGCACGCAGACCTTCGACCTGAAGGTGAACGGCGTCGGCCTGGCCGACAGCAACCCGAAGATGGCCGAGATCGCCGGGCTCACCGACGCGGTCGCCAAGGCCAAGGCGGCCATCATCGCCGGCACCATCAAGGTCAAGACCTCGTAGCAGTCGAACGGGCGAAAATCGCCCAAGTCGCATGGAAGCGGGGGGGGGGGCGCGGGGGGGAGCGCCCGGGCACCGGGCCCAGGGC